>NZ_WWKH01000440.1:0-14918 GCF_009865595.1 Streptomyces sp. SID1328
GGCTGGCCGCCGCCGAAGGACGCGGCCGGGGCACCGGGGTAGCCGTAGCCCTGGGGCGGCTGCGCGCCGTAGGGCTGCGGGGCGGCCGGCTTGGGCGCGGGGATCAGCGGGGCCTGGAGCGCCGGGACGAGCGGGGTGGCGACGGCGGCGCCCGCCAGGATCAGCGTGGCGACCAGTGCGAGGATCAGACCGGTGCCCGCGCTCGGCGACTTGGAGGCGGCGGTGATGTTGTCCAGGCCGCCGACCGGGTCGATCACATTGCCCAGCGCGCTCCACGCGGCGAACACCGCGAACGCCGCGCCGACGGCACCGAGTTCGAGACCGGCGACCTTGCGGGGCTGCGGCAGCGCGCGGGCGGCGACGACGAGCCCGGCGGCGATCAGCCCTGCCAGGACGACGCTGAGCAGGACCGGGCCGCTCTCCCAGAGGTTCGGCATGTCGACGTCGCCGGGAAGGTCGTCGTACGAAAAGTTGTCGAAGAACGACGCGATGAGCAGCAGTAGCGCCGCTCCGATCACCACGCCGTCGCCTCTGGTGAGGGATCGGATATTCACTTCATCAGGTCCTTCGTAGGTCGTCTCGTCGTCGGTAGACAGTACCGTCCGCGTGATCCGCTGTGCGGACGGTTTCGCCCGGCGGTCACGACTCGTGCAGGAAACTCACGATTCCCTCAGAGATCCCCTGCGCGGCCTTCTGTCGCCAGGGACCGCTGGTCAGCAGGGCCACATCGGACTTGTCCCGCATGTTCCCGCACTCGATGAACACCTTCGGAACCGTTGACAGATTGAGACCGCCGAGGTCTGTGCGCGTGACCATCCCGGTGCCGTCGCCCAGGTAGTTGGAGAAGGGTTCGCCGGTGGTACGGCGGTAGCCGCCCGCGACCAGCGTGCCCAGCTTCCTGGAGGGGGCGACGATCGGCCGGGTGTCCGCGGCACCCGCGTGCACCGCCCCCGGCATGATCACGTGGAAGCCCCGGTTGCCCTCGGCCGAACCGTCCGCGTGCAGTGAGATCGCCGCGTCAGCGTGGGCGGTGTTGCCGATCCGGGCCCGCTCGTCCACGCACGGCCCCCACTTGCGGTCGCCGTCATGGGTCAGCCTGACCGTGGCGCCCTGCTTCTCCAGCAGCGCCCGCAGCCGGTGGGCGAGGTCGAGGGTGAACTCGGCCTCCGGGTAACCGGCGTTGGTAGCGGTGCCGGTGGTGTCGCACTCCTTCTTGCCGGTGCCGATGTCGACCTGCCGGTTGATCTCGGCCGTGTGCCGGAAGTTGCCCGTGTTGTGGCCGGGGTCGATGACGACGACCTTCCCGGCGAGCGAGCCCGCACTCGGCGAGGGGCTGCTCGTGCCGCCCGGCGCCGCCGACGCCGACGGGCTCGCGGCACCCGCCGGGCGGTCCGGCTCGTCGCCGAGCGCCGAGTAGGCCAGCCAGGCCAGCAGGGCGACCGGCACCAGCGCGGCGAACGTGATGGTCAGCGCGCGCCGGGAGCGCGGCCGGGGAGCTTCGTTTTCCGGGCCTTCGTACGACACGCAGCCACCCTAACGGCACCCCCCGCCCGGCCCCCGCATCCCTGACGGTACGTCAGATGCCGTCTCCCGTGCGCTTCAGCACCCGCAGCGAGCCCGTCGCGGAGACCTCGGTGAAGGCGCCCGAGGCCAGCGCCCGCAGGTACACGCGGTAGGGCGCCTGGCCGGTGAACTCGTCCTCCGGCTCCGGGAACACGTCGTGGATGACCAGCAGGCCGCCGGGCGCGAGATGCGGGGCCCAGCCCTCGTAGTCGGCGTTCGCGTGCTCGTCGGTGTGGCCGCCGTCGACGAACACCAGCGCCACGGGGGAGTTCCACACCTTCGCGACCTGCGGGGAGCGGCCCACCAGCGCGATCACGTGGTCCTCCAGGCCCGCCCGGTGCAGGGTGCGGCGGAAGGTGGGGAGGGTGTCCATCAGGCCGACCTCTGGGTCGACGGTCTCCGGGTCGTGGTAGTCCCAGCCCGGCTGCTGCTCCTCGCTGCCCCGGTGGTGGTCGACGGTGAGCGCGGTGACCCCCGCCTCGCGGGCCGCGTCCGCGAGCAGCACGGTGGAGCGCCCGCAGTAGGTGCCCACCTCCAGCAGCGGCAGCCCGAGCCGGCCGCCCTCCACCGCCGCCGCGTACAGCGCCAGCCCCTCGTCCACGGGCATGAACCCCTTCGCGGCCTCGAACGCGGCCAGGATCTCCGGCTTGGGTGCCGCGGGCATGGGGGTTCCTCTCGGTCGTACGTCCGTCTCGGCGCCCCATGCTGCCGCACCCCCCGCCCGGAGCCGGGTGGGGGGTGCGGTGGCGGGGACTTGTACGGGTTACGCCGAGACGGTCTCGCCCGGCAGCGGCAGGTCCAGCTCGACCGGACGCTCGTCCCCGGCGTGTGTCGCCGCCGAGGCCAGCGGGCCGTGTCCGGCGGCGCGGGCGGCCAGCACGTACGGGCCCTCGGACGGCACCGGAAGGGCGTAGCCGCCGTCATGGCCGGAGAGCGTGGAGCCGGCCTGGCGGCCCCGGCGGTCGATCAGCGTGACCTTGGCACGGGCCACCGGGGCGCCGGAGGCGTCCAGCACCCGTCCCCGGAAACCGCGCAGCACCTCCTCGGCACGCTCCAGCGCCGCGTCCTCCTCGCTGCTGGCCCGCAACTGGGTGTGCTGGGCTGCCGGGCGCGGGGTGCGCGGCAGGAACACCGCGAGGGCCAGGCCGACCAGCACGGCCGCCGTGGCGATCAGGAAGGAGACCCGGAAGCCGTGCATCGTCGGCACCGCGACCCCGCCGCCCAGGTCGTGCGCGGTGTTGGCCAGCACCATGCCGATGACGGCGCTGGAGACGGAGGTGCCGATGGAGCGCATCAGGGTGTTGAGACCGTTGGCGGCACCCGTCTCGGAGGCCGGGACCGCGCCCACGATCAGCGCGGGCAGCGAGGAGTACGCCAGGCCGATGCCAGCGCCGAGGACCATCGAGGTGATGATCGTCTGCCAGGCGGCGTGCATCAGGCCGAGGCCGCCCGCGTAGCCGGCCGCGATGATCAGCAGGCCGATGATCAGGGTCGTCCGGGGGCCGTAGCGGGCCGAGAGGCGGGCGTAGACCGGGGCGGTGAACATCATGGTCAGGCCCAGCGGGGCCACGCACAGACCGGCGACCACCATCGACTGACCGAGGCCGTAGCCGGTGGCGGTGGGGAGCTGGAGCAGCTGGGGGAGGACCAGCGAGACGACGTAGAAGCTGACGCCGACCATGATCGAGGCGAGGTTGGTGAGCAGCACCTCGCGGCGGGCGGTGGTGCGCAGGTCGACCAGCGGTGCCGGTATGCGCAGCTCGTACACGCCCCACAGCAGCAGCACGGCGAGCGCGGCGCCGAAGAGGCCGAGGGTGGTGCCGGAGGACCAGCCCCAGTCGCTGCCCTTGGTGATGGGCAGCAGGAGCAGCACCAGACCGGCGGAGAGGCCGGCGGCGCCCGGGTGGTCGAAGGAGCCCTTGGCGCGGGCCGGGGACTCGGGGACGGCCAGCAGGGTCAGGCCGATGGCGAGCACGCCCAGGGCGGCGGCGCCGTAGAACAGGGCGTGCCAGTCGGTGTGCTGGGCGACCAGGGCTGCGGCGGGCAGCGCGAGACCGCCGCCGACGCCGATCGAGGAGCTCATCAGCGCCATCGCGGAGGCGAGCCGCTCACGCGGGAGTATGTCGCGCATCAGGCCGATGCCCAGCGGGATCGCGCCCATGGCGAAGCCCTGGAGGGTGCGGCCCACGATCATCAGGAGCAACTGGCTGGTGACCGCGCTGACCAGCGCGCCGACCACCATCACGGACAGGCTGAGAATCAGCATCCGGCGCTTGCCGTACAGGTCGCCGAGGCGGCCCATGATCGGGGTGGCGACGGCGCCGGAGAGCAGGGTGGAGGTGAGGACCCAGGTCGCGTTGCTCGGCGCGGTGCCGAGCAGTTGCGGCAGGTCCTTGATGACCGGCACGAGCAGGGTCTGCATCACCGCGACCACGATGCCCGCGAAGGCGAGCACCGGGACTACGGCCCCGCCCGCTTTCCTGGTGGCGTGGTCGGGCGTGGTGTGGGTCATGGAAATGGGTCCTCCCGCGTGAATACGTGCCGGGTGAACCTCGTATGCACGGGAAACTATTCCGTTGCTTCGGGACGCTAATGAATCCTTGACCGAGGCATGGGTTTCTGACCCGGTGTCAGTGCTTGCTTTTCACAGCCAGCCCCGCTGCCGGGCCTCCCGTACGGCCTCGGCGCGGTTGCGGGTGCCGGTCTTGCCGATCGCCGAGGAGAGGTAGTTGCGCACGGTGGACTCCGAGAGGTGCAGCCGGGCGGCGATGTCGGCGACCGTCGCGCCGTCCACGGAGGCGGTCAGCACCTCGCACTCCCGGCCGGTCAGCGGATTCGGTCCCGCGCTGAGCGCGGCCGCCGCCAGTACGGGGTCGACCACCGTCTCCCCGGCCAGCACCCGGCGCACCGCCTGGGCCAGCTCCTCCACCGGGCCGTCCTTCACCAGGAACCCGGCCGCCCCCGCCTCCATCGCCCGGCGCAGATAGCCGGGCCTGCCGAACGTCGTCAGAATCAGCACCCGGCACCCCGGCACCCGCTCCCGCAGCAGCGCGGCCGCGTCCAGACCGCTCAGTCCGGGCAACTCGATGTCCAACAGCGCCACATCCGGCCGGTGCTCCAGGGCGGCCGTCAGGATCGCGTCCCCCGTGGCCACTTGAGCGACCACCTCGATGTCGTCCTCCATCCCCAGCAACAGCGCCAGGGCGCCCCGCATCATCCCCTGGTCCTCGGCCAGCAGGAGCCGGATCTCGTTCACCGCGCCAGGGTAGCGAGGGGGCGCCCGGCCGTCAGGACTCCAGCGCGACCGGGATCGCGTCCTCGGTGCTCAGCTCCACCGGGGCCGCCGGCAGCTCGGCCGTCACCGTGAAGCCGCCGGCCGGGGCGGGGCCTGCTGTCAGGGAGCCGCCCGCCGTGGTCAGGCGTTCGGTCAGGCCCGTCAGACCGGTACCGGTGCCGTCGGGGGCGGGGGCTGCCGTGGGGGTGCCGTTGTCGGTGACGGTGAGACGGACGCGTTCCCCGGCGCTCTCCACGGTGATCTCGCAGCGGGTGGCGCGGCTGTGCCGGACCACGTTGGTCACCGCCTCGCGCACCACCCAGCCGAGCAGCGCCTCGGTCTGCGGGGCCAGCGGCGCCCCCGACTGCCGTACCACCGGCTCCACGCTCGCCGCCGCCAGTGCCGAGCGGGCGCGGGTCAGCTCGGTGGCCAGGCTGCCCTCGCGGTAGCCGGTCACCGCCTCCCGGATCTCGGTCAGTGCCTGCCGGCCCACCGACTCGATGTCCCCGATCTGGGCCAGCGCCGCGTCCAGGTCCCGTCCGGCCAGCCGCCGCGCGGCCTCGGACTTCACCACGATCACCGACAGGGTGTGGCCCAGCAGGTCGTGCAGATCGCGGGAGAAGCGCAGCCGTTCCTTCTCCACCGCCCGCCGTGCCAACTCCTCTCGCGCGGCCCGCAGTTCGCGTACCGCCTCCGACAGGCTCAGGATCGCCGCCGTGACCATGCAGGACAGGAAGGTCGCGTACCCGATGTTCGGCGCCTCCCGCCAGCCTTCGCGCAGGCCCGCGAGGACCGCCGCGTACGCCGCGAGCAGCAGGCCGATCCTGCCGAGGTGCCGGCCGCGCAGGGTGGCGCCGGTGGCGAGCCCGAGCAGCGGGAAGAACAGCAGCCAGTTGCCGCCGTAGCCGACCGCGAGCCCCGTGGTCACCAGGCCCATGGTCAGCAGGGCCAGCCGGGTCGAGCGGGACTGACGCTTCTCGCGGTCGAAGGCGCGGAAGGTGACGTAGACGTACAGGGAGTTGAAGACGAACAGGCCCAGGCCGCCGATCCACGGGTTCTCCGCCTTGCCCTGGAGCAGGTTGGAGAAGGAGCCCAGCCCCATCAGCAGCCAGGGCAGCAGCGCGAAGCCGGTCGGCGGGGGCCCCGCGTGGCCGGCATCCCGCGCACACCTCGCCGAGCGCCGCTGCCGTGCCCGTGCCCACCACGTCATGTCCGTGTCCTTCGGCCTCTCCCGCTCCACCGCGCCCGGCCGGTCGGCGGGACGACGATCCAGGGTAGGGAAGGAGAACCGTTGCCCGCTCCGGGCCGATCGCGTCTGTGTCATGTCTACGACGGTAGGAGCGGGGCGCCGCCGCGGGCAGAGGCGTACGTACGGACTCCGGCAGTACAAATGTCACGGCCGGCCATGACGAAGGGGCGGGGTGCGAGCCGTGTGGCCCGTACCCCGCCCCTCGCCGTGTCGATCAGACAGCCGTCCCGGCGGTCCCGCCGCCCGGGCGGCGATGGCGCCCACTGGGGGCGCTCTCCCCGTCCCGGTCCGCGACCGGTCCCCGGTGCCGCCCGTGCCCGTCCGCCTCGGCGGAGACGGATACGGGCTCGTAGAGCCCGGAATCCGCGGGCGCGGACAGCGGCTGCGTCGTGCTGGCTTCGGTCATCGGAAGCATTCACCCCGTCAACATGATCGTCTTGCAGCCGGGAGAGTCTAACCAACCCCTGGGGGGGCGGGGTCCAGGCGGCGGCACCGAGGGGTGCGGGGAGAGACGCGGAGCCAGGCCACGCGGGGTTCTGGCGTCGCTACCCGGCGGCTGCCTTGGCGAGCGGGGCCTTCTGCAGGGGGACCGGGCGGGGGGTCTCCGGTTCCTCCGCCTTCGCGGCCCCGGCAGGGGGCGGGGTCGCCGTCGGAGGGGTCAGTTCGGCCACTCCGCAGGGGGTCTGGGCCGTCGAGCAGGGGAGGCGGAGTACGCCCTCCGGGGTCCACAGGCCGGAGGACGGCAGCCAGCCCTCGGGGGCCGGGAGGTGGCGCAGGCGGGGGTCGGTCGGGTGCCAGGTGGCGATCCAGGTGCCGAGGGGGCCGTCCACCCGGAGGGCCACCGCGCAGGTTTCCGGGGTCAGGACCTGGCCCGGCTGGATGGCGAAGGGGGTCACCGTGCAGTCCGGCAGCCGGAGCGCGGCGGGGAAGCGGACCGGGAGGGTGCTGCCCAGTACGCCCCAGCCCAACAGTTCCTGCCCCGGTGAGGCCGCGTCCGAGGAGATCACCACCAGCCCGCTGTCCGGGTCGGCCAGCAGCAGCCGGTCGTCGCTGTCCGGCGCGATCTCGAGCAGCGGGGAGACCTCCCCGTCCCGCCCCAGGTCCACCACGACCGTCTTGGTCCGGCCCGCCAGCTCCCGGTCGAGCGCCAGCATCCGCCCGGCCGGCTCCAGCCAGACCCCGCCCGAGCACCGTCCCGGCACCTCGGCCACCCGCTCCGGCCCGGCGGCACCGCCCGCCACCAGCCACACCGCCGTGGACGTCTCGCACACCGCCAGCGCGTACGCCCGCTCGCCCCCCGGCGCGGGCGGCAGCAGGGTGACGTAGGTGTCGGACCCGCACTCCACCGCGCCCACCGCCAGCTCACCCGTACCGGGCCCGGTCGGGTACAGCAGGGAGAAGGCGTGCCGCCGCTCCACCAGCCGGTGGATCAGCACCCGCCCGTCCCCCATCGGATGCACCTCCGTACCCGGCTCCTCCGGCTGGCCGCCGGGCAGCGGTACCGCGTACGGCTCCGGGCCGTCCAGCGTCCAGCGCTCCGGGAACCAGCTCTCCCCGTCCAGCGCGAGCCGGGCTGCGTACGCGCCGTCCGCCGTGATGGCGTACCGCGTCGTGGGCGCCTCGTGTTCCGCGCCGGTCGACGGGGATTCGATCGCACAGGCCGTCATGGTTCGGTCACCTCCGGCGACGAAGCTAGTTTTCGTACGCACGGCCGGGGGCCGGGTCCGGACCACTTCACACATACGGGTGGCGCAGAAGCGATTCCTCTGAGGAGAGGGCGGGTGTGGGCGTACCGGGCCCGGGGCCGCCGTACGCGGTACGGCCCCCCTGGACGGACAGGTAGCCTTTCCTCGTGCCCCGTCTGTCTGAAGTCATCGCCGCGCTGGAGACCCTGTGGCCCGCCCAGCGGGCCGAGTCCTGGGACGCGGTCGGCACGGTCACGGGCGACCCCGGCCAGGAGGTCACCCGCGTCCTGTTCGCCGTGGACCCGGTACAGGAGGTCGCCGACGAGGCCGTACGGCTCGGCGCGGACCTGCTCGTCACCCACCACCCGCTCTATCTGCGGGGGACGACCACGGTGGCGGCCGGCACCCCCAAGGGCCGGGTCGTGCACACGCTGATCAAGAACGACGTCGCCCTGCACGTCGCGCACACCAACGCCGACAAGGCCGACCCCGGAGTCTCCGACGCCCTCGCCGGCGCGCTGGACCTCCGGGTCACCGGGCCCCTCGTACCCGACCCCGACGACCCGGCCGGACGCCGGGGCCTGGGCCGGATCTGCGAGCTGGACCACCCGCTGACCGTGCGCGAGCTGGCCGAGCGCGCCGCCGAACGGCTGCCCGCCACCGCGCAGGGCATCCGGGTGGCCGGCGACCCCGACGCCGTCGTCCGTACGGTCGCCGTCAGCGGCGGCTCCGGCGACAGCCTCTTCGACCGGGTCCGCGCGGCCGGAGTGGACGCCTTCCTCACCGCCGACCTGCGCCACCACCCGGCATCCGAGTTCGTCGCGGTCACCGCGTCCGGCACCGAGCGCCCGCTCGCGCTCCTCGACGCGGCCCACTGGGCCACCGAGTGGCCCTGGTGCGAGCTGGCCGCGGCCGAACTCGACCAGATCTCCGACCGTCACGGCTGGGGCCTCCGCGTCCACGTGTCCACGACGGTCACCGACCCCTGGACCGCCCACGCGGCGTCCCCCGTCACCACTAGCCCCATGGGAGCCCCCAACTGAACGCCGAGCCCGCCGACCAGATCCGACTCCTCGACGTCCAGGCCCTCGACGTCCGCCTCCAGCAGCTCGCGCACAAGCGGAAGTCGCTCCCCGAGCACGCCGAGATCGAGACGCTGGGCAAGGACCTCGTCCAGCTCCGCGACCTGCTGGTGGCCGCGCAGACCGAGGAGAGCGACTGCGCCCGCGAGCAGACCAAGGCCGAGCAGGACGTGGAGCAGGTGCGCCGCCGCGCCACCCGTGACCAGCAGCGCCTGGACTCCGGCGCGGTCACCTCGCCCAAGGACCTCACCGGCCTCCAGCACGAGATCGCCTCCCTCGCCAAGCGCCAGGGCGACCTGGAGGACGTCGTCCTCGAGGTCATGGAGCGCCGCGAGGCCGCCCAGGCGCGGGTCGCCGAGCTGACCGAGCGGGTCGCCTCCGTGCAGGCCAAGTCCGACGACGCCACCGCGCGCCGGGACGCCGCGTTCCGTGAACTGGACGACGAGGCCGCCGCGGTGACCAAGGAGCGCGAGGTCGTCTCCGCCTCCGTCCCGGCCGACCTGCTCAAGCTGTACGACCGCCTGCGCGTCCAGGGCGGCGGTGTCGGTGCGGCCAAGCTGTACGCCCGCACCTGCCAGGGCTGCCGCCAGGAGCTGGCGATCACCGAGCTGAGCGAGATCCGCGCGGCCGCGCGCGACGCGGTGGTCCGCTGCGAGAACTGCCACCGCATCCTGGTGCGCACGGCGGACTCGGGTCTGTAACCGGTCGGTAAGGAGCACTGGGCGTGCGGGAGTTCGTCGTCGAGGCCGACGGCGGGTCGCGGGGCAACCCCGGCCCGGCGGGGTACGGGGCCGCCGTGAGTGACGCGGCCACGGGGGAGATCCTGGCCGAGGCCGCCGAGTTCATCGGCGTCGCCACCAACAACGTCGCCGAGTACCGCGGTCTCCTCGCCGGCCTGCGCGCCGCCCACGCCCTCGACCCCGAGGCGCGGGTCGCCGTCCGCATGGACTCCAAGCTGGTCGTCGAGCAGATGTCGGGCCGCTGGAAGATCAAGCACCCCGACATGAAGCCCCTCGCCGCCGAGGCCCGCGGCATCTTCCCGCCCGGCCGGGTCACCTACGAGTGGATACCGCGCGAACGCAACAAGCACGCCGACCGGCTGGCGAACGAGGCCATGGACGCGGGGGCGAAGGGCGAGGTGTGGACGCCTCGGGCCCCGGCGGTTCCTGAGCCCGAGGGTCCCCCCGGGGACGCCCGCGCGGGGGCGGCGGCCGCGAGGGCGGCTCTGGCCCGAGGACGGGCTGTGCCCGCGTCCGAGCCGGTGGAGCCGGCCGGTGCCGCTCCGAGCGACGCCCGTGCCGCGCGTACCGTCGCCTCCGCCACCACCTCCTCGCCCGGCTGGAGCGCGGCTCCCGATCTCGGGGCGCCCGCGACCTTCGTGCTGCTCAGGCACGGGGAGACGCCGCTCACTCCGCAGAAGCGGTTCTCCGGGAGCGGGGGGAGTGATCCCGCGCTGTCCGAGGTGGGGCGGGAGCAGGCGCGGCTGGTGGCGGAGGCGCTGGCTCGGCGGGGAACCGTACAGGCGGTCGTCGCCTCGCCCCTGGCCCGCACGCGGGAGACCGCCGGGATCGTCGCCGCCCGGCTGGGGCTGGACGTGCGCGTGGACGACGGGCTGCGCGAGACGGACTTCGGCGCGTGGGAGGGGCTGACCTTCGGGGAGGCCCGCGAGCGCTACCCCGACGACCTGACCGCCTGGCTCGGCGACCCGGAGGCGCGTCCCACCGGTGGCGGCGAGAGCTTCGCGGAGACCGCCGAGCGGATCGAGGAGACCCGCGCCCGGCTGGTCACCGAGTACGCGGGCCGTACGGTGCTGCTGGTCACCCACGTCACGCCCATCAAGACCCTGCTGCGCCTCGCCCTGGGCGCCCCGCCCGAGTCCCTCTTCCGGATGGAGCTGTCGGCCGCCTCGCTGTCGGCGGTGGCGTACTACGCCGACGGGAACGCGAGCGTACGGCTGTTCAACGACACGTCCCCCTTGCGTCCCTGAGCCCGGCCGCACCCCGCGCCAGCTCCTCGATCCGGGCCCAGTCCCCGGCGGCCACCGCGTCCGCCGGGACCATCCAGCTGCCGCCCACGCAGCCCACGTTGGGCAGCGCCAGATACTCCGGCGCACTCGCCTGCGCGATCCCGCCCGTGGGACAGAAGCGGGCGTCGGGCAACGGCCCGGCGAGGGACTTCAGATACGCCGTACCGCCCGCGGCCCGCGCCGGGAAGAACTTCATCTCGCGCACCCCGCGCTCCAGCAGCGCCACCACCTCCGAGGTGGTCGACACTCCCGGCAGGAACGGCACCCCGGACTCCCGCATCGCGGCGAGCAGCGACTCGGTCCAGCCGGGGGAGACGAGGAACCGCGCCCCCGCCGCCACGCAACGGCTCACCTGGTCGGGCGTGATCACCGTCCCGGCGCCCACCACCGCCTCGGGCACCTCCTCGGCGATGGCCCGGATGCCGTCCAGCGCGGCCGGCGTGCGCAGCGTGACCTCGATCGCGGGCAGCCCCCCGGCGACCAGCGCCCGCGCCAGCGGCACGGCGTCGGCGGCGTCGGAGAGCACGACGACGGGGAGGACGGGCGCGAGGTCCAGTACGGAGGCGGGGGAGGGCGCGGGTGAGGTCATGGACGCCATCGTGCCCAGGGGAAGCAGCGTGCGCAACGAACGTTGCACATGCTGCAACGAGGCTCGGTGACCGCTCAGTGCACCTCGTCCACCAGCACATCCAGTGCCCATGGCTTCCCGGCCTTCTCCGGCGCCGCCGCCTCCACCTCGTACCCGAGGTCCCGCAGCGCGACGACCAGCTCGGCGGGGCCCTTCGGCGCGGCCCCCTCGGTGAGCAGCGCGCGGACGATACGGCCCTTGGTCGCCTTGTTGAAGTGGCTGACCACCTTGCGGGTGGGCGCGTGCAGCACCCGTACCGTCGCGGTGCGCCCCGCGACCTCGCCCTTGGGCTTCCAGGCGGCGGCGTACGCGGCGGAGCGCAGGTCCAGTACGAGCCCGCCCCCTGCCGCCTCGGGCAGCACCTCGGCCATCGGCGCCCGCCAGTGCCCGGCCAGCGCGCCGAGACCTGGCAGCTTGACGCCCATCGAGCAGCGGTAGGAGGGGATGCGGTCGGTGACGCCGACCGCGCCCCAGAGGCCGGAGAACACCAGCAGCGAGCGGGCCGCGCGGCGCTTGGCGGCGGGGTCGAGGGTGGCCAGGCCGAGGGCGTCGTAGAGGACGCCGGTGTAGATCTCGCCCGCCGGGCGGGCGCCGGCCGTGAGCAGAGCGGCGTTCTTGGCGACCTCGCCGCGCAGTCCCTCGCTCAGTCCCAGTACCTCGCGGGCCTTCTCCTCGTCCCCGGCGCACAGCTCCACCAGCTCGGCGAGCACGGCCTGCCGGGCGGCGGCGAGACCGGGCAGGGACAGCGAATCGGGCTTCAGCGGGGCACCCCGGCCCGAGGACGCCTTACCCTCCGACGGGGGCAGCAGGACCAGCACGGACAACTCCTTCTCTCGGCCTCCGCGCCAGCGTACGGGCCCCGGGCGCCGGTCCGTGCCGCCCGCCCGGCCCGGTACCATGGTCGGCACGGCAGACGAGCCGGGCGGACGGCCGCGTGGAGTCCCTTACGGGGCTTCCCGAGGAACGTCCGGGCTCCACAGGGCAGGGTGGTGGCTAACGGCCACCCGAGGCGACTCGCGGGACAGTGCCACAGAGAACAGACCGCCTCGCGCCTCGGCGCGGGGTAAGGGTGAAACGGTGGTGTAAGAGACCACCAGTGCTCAGGGTGACCTGGGCAGCTAGGTAAACCCCACCCGGAGCAAGGTCAAAAGGAAACACCCCGGTGTTTCTGCGCGGACGATCGAGGGCTGCCCGCCCGAGTCCGCGGGTAGACCGCACGAGGCCGGTGGCAACACCGGCCCTAGATGGATGGCCGTCACCGGGACGCCCGCGAGGGCCCCCGGTACAGAACCCGGCGTACAGCCCGACTCGTCTGTCGTATCCCCCCCGAGAGGCCCCCCGGGGCTCTACTCCTCGAACAGCACTTCCTGCTCAGTGATCACCGTTTGCCGCAGCCGGCGGTTGCGGGCGCCGATGACCAGGGCCGTGGCCGCCGCTGTGACGCCCAGGGCCGCGGGGACCATCCAGTTTCGGTCGAAGACGTGGCCGAGGAGATGGTCGAGGGAGAGGCGGCCGGGACCGGTGACGGCGAGGCCGGCGGATGCCAGGCCGAGACTCGCCGCGTACTCGTAGCCGCCCTCCTGGGCGAAGAAGCCGTTGGGGACGTGCAGGGCCGCCGCGCCCGCCATCGCGCCGGCCGCCGACGCCCCGGCGAGGGGCGTCGCCAGGCCGAGGGCCAGCAGGACGCCGCCGCCCGCCTCCGCGACCCCCGCCGCCGTCGCGCTCGCCTTGCCCGGGGCGTAGCCCACGGACTCCATGAACTGGCCGGTGCCCACCAGCCCGTGGCCGCCGAACCAGCCGAACAGCTTCTGCGCACCGTGCGCGGCCAGTACCCCGCCGGTGCTCAGCCGGAGGAGCAGCAGGCCCACGTCGCGTCGGTCGTAACAGGTCATGGTGACTCCCTTTCCCTTGCGTCCACCGTCGCACCGGGTACCCCGTCCGGCCTCCCGGACCGGGCGTCCGGGTGGTGCGGGCGGGGTACGTCCGGTGGCAGGGCGCGGGGAGCGGTGTGAGCCTGACGCCATGACGATTCAGCCCGCCAAGCTGCGCGACCCGGCCGTACGGGCCTTCGTGCACGCCGTCAACTCCCATGACCGCGAAGGCTTCATGTCCCTTCTCGCGCCCGGCGCGACCATGGCCGACGACGGCACCGACCGCGACCTCGCCGTCTGGATCGACCAGGAGATCTTCTCCAGCCACGGTCATCTGGAGGTCGACAACGAGTCCCGCGGCGGACGCGCGCTCGTCGCCCGGTACCGCAACGACACCTGGGGCGAGATGCGGACCCGGTGGACGTTCACCGTGGCCGACGACGGGCGGATCTCGCGGTTCGAGACAGGCCACGCATAAGGGGGAAAGGGGCTCGGCGGGGGCTGCCGCACGACCGGTCCATCGGACGTCCATGAGAGTGCAAAGTCCTGGCCGGGGAAACACCTCCCCCGGGTAAGGGCCGTTCGGAGCCGGTGTACGGTCCCCGGGTGCGTGAATGTTCCCCGCTCAGCCGACGTGCCCTTCTCGGTCTCGCGGCGGCCGCCGTCCCCCTGACCGCCGCCGTCCCCGCCTCCGCCGCCGGGGCAAGATCTGCCGGGGCGAGATCCGCGGGGGCGAGCTGGGTGGGCGGTGAGCGGCTCGGGCTCGGCGGGGTCCAGGTACGGGCGGCCGGGCTGCCGAAGAAGCTCACCGCGCAGGCGTGGCTCGTCGCCGACCGGGACACCGGGGAGGTGCTCGCCTCGTACAACGCGCACCGGCGGCTCGCGCCCGCGTCCACGCTGAAGATGCTGTTCGCGGACACCGTGCTGCCCAAGTTCGCCCCCGAGCAGCGGTACCGGGTCACCGAGGCCGACCTCGCCGACATACCGTCCGGGTCCAGCCTCGTCGGCGTCCAGGCCGGGACCACGTACACCGTCGAGCAGCTCTGGCAGGGCGTGTTCCTGCGCTCGGGCAACGACGCGGTGCACGTGCTGGCCCACATGAACGGCGGGATCGCCCGCACGGTCGCCGAGATGCAGGCCAGGGCCGAGTACCTGCACGCCCTCGACACCCATGTGGTCAGCCCGGACGGCTTCGACCACAAGGGTCAGATCTCCTCGGCGTACGACCTCACGCTGTTCGCCCGCGCCGGGCTGAAGAACGCCGACTTCCGGCGCCACTGCGGGACACGTACCGCCGACTTCCCGGCGGGCGGCAAGAAGACCTTCCAGATCCAGAACACCGACCGCCTGCTCACCGGCGCGTGGGGGCTGCGGCCGTACGCGGGGCTGCTCGGCGTCAAGAACGGCTACACCAGCCACGCGGGCAACACCTTCACCGGCGCCGCCACCCGTGGCGGGCGCACTCTGCTGGTCACCGTGATGCACCCGGCCGAGGGCAGCAACGCGGTGTACGAGCAGACCGCGGCCCTCCTCGACTGGG
>NZ_WWKH01000441.1:0-8061 GCF_009865595.1 Streptomyces sp. SID1328
CGGCGCCCGCGTACGCCTCCGTCCCGCACCGCCCGCTGCCCGGCTCGCTCCCGGCCGACGCGGACACCAGCGTGGTCGCCGTCTTCAGCAGCGCCGTGCGCCGGGGCCGCTGGCGCGCGGGGCGCCGGGTGCACGCGTTCGCGGTGTTCGGCAGCGTGGAGATAGACCTCAGCGAGGCCGTCTTCGAGTACCAGCAGGTGGTGATCAAGGCGGTCTCGGTCTTCGGGGACGTCCAGATCCGCGTCCCGGAGAACGTGTCGCTGCGCGGCACCGGCGGCAGTGTGCTGGGCAACTTCGAGGTCAGCACGGTGGACTCGGTGGAGTCGGACGCCCCCGTGATCTACGTCGACGGCTGGTCGGTGCTGGGCAACGTGGAGGCGCGGCCCCGGCGCGGCCGGTTCGTGGCGGACATCCTCGACCGGGTGCAGGGCACGGTCGACCGGGCCCACGACAAGGTCGACCGGAAGCTGCGCAAGTACCTGGGGGACTGACGCCGAACAAGCCGTCGTACGCCGGTGGTTGGGAACGCAGTGCATAGGCGCGCGTACAACGGGTAGGGCTTGCTGCATCGTCTCTCGCTAGCGAATTCGTCGTCAGGAGTAGACCGTGCTGCAACCGCCGCATTCGTCCCTGCAGGTAGCCGCCGTTCCGGCCCAGCGGGGCCCGGCGCGAGACAGGGATCAGGACGCGCCCTGGCACACCGAGGCGGTGTGCCGCCGCGACGAGGCCGGTCTGTTCTTCGCCCCGTCGAAGGAGCCGACCGCCGCGCGCCTGTCCCGCGAGGAGGCGGCGAAGCGGGTGTGCGCCCGCTGCCCGGTGATGATCGAGTGCCGCGAGCACGCCCTGCTCCAGCCCGAGCCGTACGGCGTCTGGGGCGGCCTGACCGCGGCCGAGCGCCGAGTGGTCCTGGCCCGCAGGCGCAGGCGCGAGGTGGAGCTCAAGAAGGCGACGGCAGCGCGTATAGCAGGCTGAGGCGAAAGCTTCCAGGGGCGCGGGAACTGCGCGGCCGGCCACGGCGGACCGGCACCCGCAGAGCCACCCCGCGCCCCCCTGTTCCGCTACTTCGCCCGGTCGAAGTCGATCGCGCTGTAGGCCCGCAGCTTGCTGAGCCGGTGCTCCGACTCGATCTTCCGCACGGTCCCGGACTTGGACCGCATCACGATGGAATCGGTGGTCGCGCTCTCCGACCGGTACCGCACGCCTCGCATGAGCTCCCCGTCGGTGATCCCGGTCGCGACGAAGAACACGTTCTCCCCGCTCACCAGGTCGTCCGTGGTCAGCACCCGGTCCAGGTCGTGGCCGGCCGCGATCGCCCGCTCCCGCTCCTCGTCGTCCTTGGGCCAGAGCTTGCCCTGGATCGTGCCGCCCAGGCACTTCACCGCACAGGCCGAGATGATCCCCTCGGGGGTGCCGCCGATGCCGAGCAGCAGGTCGATGCCGGTGCCCTCGCGCAGCGCCAGGATGGACCCCGCCACATCACCGTCCGAGATCAGCTTGATCCGCGCGCCGGTGTCCCGGATCTCCTTGATGACGCCCTCGTGCCGGGGCCGGTCCAGGATGACGACCGTGACGTCCTCGGGCGTGCGCCGCTTCGCCTTGGCGACCCGGCGGATGTTGACCGACACGGGCGCGTCGATGTCCACGAAGTCGGCGGCCTCGGGCCCGGTGACCAGCTTGTCCATGTAGAACACGGCGGACGGGTCGAACATGGCGCCCCGCTCGGCGGCGGCCAGCACGGCGATCGCGTTCGCCATGCCCTTCGCCGTCAGCGTGGTCCCGTCGATCGGGTCGACGGCGATGTCGACCTCGGGTCCCGTCCCGTCGCCGACCTGCTCCCCGTTGAAGAGCATCGGCGCCTCGTCCTTCTCGCCCTCGCCGATGACGACGACGCCGTTCATCGAGACGGTGGAGACGAGGGTCCGCATGGCGCGCACGGCGGCGCCGTCGGCGCCGTTCTTGTCGCCCCGGCCGACCCAGCGGCCCGCGGCCATGGCCGCGGCCTCGGTGACCCTGACCAGTTCCAGGGCGAGGTTGCGGTCGGGGGCCTCGGAGGGGACATCGAGTTCGGACGGCAGATGATGCTCGGTCATCGGAGCGCACCTTTCTGATACGACGACGGCCGGATGAGTATGAGGTGACTCTATCGCCGGGCTTACAAGATGAGCAGGGGGCCCCACGGATGAGCACGGAGGGCGCCTGAGACCATAGGAGGCGTGGCAGGTTCGAACGGCAAGCAGAAGACGGTCCGGGACATGATCCTTTCCCTGGCCCTGATCGGTATCGCGGCGGCGGTCATCTACGTCTTCGTCCCGCACGACGACCACAAGCCCGACCTCCCGCGGGTCGACTACACGGTCGAGACGACCACGGCCCGCAGGGCCGTGAGCTACCCGGTGGCGGCCCCCGAGGGGCTGCCGGACACCTGGAAGGCGACCTCCGTCCGCTTCCGTGGCGAGGAGTCCGACCGCTGGCACCTCGGCTTCCAGGACCCCGAGGGCCAGTACGTGCAGGTCGAGCAGTCCACCCAGAAGCGCTCCGACTTCATCGAGCAGGCCACCCAGGGCTCCTCGGCGACCAAGAGGACCGAGAAGATCGACGGCCGCACCTGGACCCGGTACTCCGGCGGCCGCTACGACGCCCTCGTCCTGGAGGGCACCCCCGGCTCCACCACGGTGGTGTCGGGCACCGCCTCCTTCGACCGCCTGACCACCATGGCCTCGGCGCTCAAGATGGCCTAGCGTTTTCCTCTTACGATGCGCGAAGGCCCCCGGAAGCGCATTCCGGGGGCCTTCGCGCATCGCCGTGGACCGGCGGAAGAGCGCCGCTCAGACGGTCGTGACGACGTCGTCGTAGGACAGGCGCGGGCCGCGCGGGTGCGAGGCGTCGGCGGCCGGGCGGCCGATGTTGACGATCATCAGCGGGGCGTGGTCGTCGTCCAGGAACTCCTTGCGGACCCCCTCGGCGTCGAAGCCGGTCATCGGGCCCGCGGCCAGGCCGGCGGCGCGGACGCCGACGACGAAGTAGGCGGCCTGGAGCGCGGCGTTCAGCGCGGCGGAGCGCTCCCGGACCGGGCGCTCGGCGAAGAAGGCGTCCTTGGCCTGCGGGAACGCCGGGAACAGGGCCGGCAGCTCCTCGTGGAACTCGTTGTCCGCGGAGAGGATCGCCACCAGCGGGGCCGCGGCGGTCTTGGCGCGGTTGCCCTCGGCCAGGTGCCCGACCAGGCGCTCACGGGCCTCGGGGGAGCGGACCAGGGTGATCCGCAGCGGGGTCTGGTTGAAGGCGGTCGGGCCGTACTTGACCAGGTCGTAGATCGCCCGGACCTGCTCGTCGGTCACCGGCTCGTCGGTGAAGGAGTTCGCGGTGCGGGCCTCGCGGAAGAGCAGGTCCTGGGCGGCCGGGTCGAGAACGAGAGACATCTGTGACTTCCTGAGGTGCGCGTACGGTCCGTGGTGCGGGACCTGATGACGGACCCGACCCTACGCCAAAGAAGTTCAAGCTTCAACAAAGCCGCCTCCGGCCCGTCACTCGCCCTCTTCCTCCTCCGTCTCCTCCGCGAGCGCCGCGTCCAGCCGCTCCCGCGCCCCCTCCAGCCAGCGCCGGCACACCTTGGCCAGCTCCTCGCCGCGCTCCCACAGCGCCAGCGACTCCTCCAGCGTCGAACCGCCCGCCTCCAGCCGCCGTACGACCTCGATCAACTCGTCCCGCGCCTGCTCGTACGAGAGCGCCTCGTCCACCTTGCTGCTCATCCGCCCACCCTATTCATCGCCGCCGACATCGACCCGTACGGCGAACTCGCCCGCCGCCACCCGGGCCCGCAGCGCCTCGCCTCCGGTCACCTCGGCCGGGTCGCGGACCACATGGCCGTCCTCCTTCTGCAGGACCGCGTAGCCGCGCCGGAGGGTGGCCGCGGGGGAGAGGGCGACCACGCGCGCGTGCGTGTGGGTCAGCTCCGACTCCGCGCGGTCCAGCAGATGGCCCAGCGTGCGCCGGGCGCGGCCCAGCAGCGCCTCCACCTGCTCCTCCCGCTCGTCCAGCATCCGGTGCGGGTGCTCCATCACCGGCCGGGCCAGCGCGTGCGCCAGCCCCCGCTCCTCCCGCTCCAGCAGGGAGTGGGCGCACCGCCGGCCCCGGTCGCGCAGCATCCGTACCCGCGCCAGCTCCTCGCCCACGTCCGGGACGACCTTCTTGGCCGCGTCGGTCGGGGTGGAGGCGCGCAGGTCGGCCACCAGGTCCAGCAACGGGGTGTCCGGCTCGTGCCCGATCGCCGAGACCACCGGCGTGCGGCAGGCCGCCACCGCGCGGACCAGCTGCTCGTCGGAGAATGGCAGCAGGTCCTCCACGCTGCCCCCGCCGCGGGCCACCACGATCACGTCCACGTCGTCCCGCGCGTCCAGCTCCTTGACCGCCTGGACCACCTGCGGCACCGCGTGCACGCCCTGCACCGGCACATTGCGCACCTCGAAGCGGACGGCGGGCCAGCGGTGCCGGGCGTTCTCCAGCACGTCGCGCTCCGCCGCCGAGGCGCGGCCGCACACCAGCCCGATGAGCTGCGGCAGGAACGGCAGCGGCTTCTTGCGGTCGGCCGCGAACAGCCCCTCCGCCGCCAGCGACTTCTTGAGCTGCTCCAGCCGCGCCAGCAGCTCGCCCACGCCCACCGGCCGTATCTCGGCGGCGCGCAGCGAGAGCTGGCCGCGCGGGGCGTACCACTCCGGCTTGGCGAGCACCACGACCCGCGCGCCCTCGCCGACCACGTCCGCGACCGCGTCGAAGACCTGCCGGTAGCAGGTGACGCTCACCGAGATGTCGTGCGAGGGGTCGCGCAGGGTCAGGAACACCACCCCGGCGCCGGGCCGCCGCGACAACTGGGTGATCTGCCCCTCCACCCACACCGCGCCGAGCCGGTCGATCCAGCGTCCGATCAGCCGGGATACCTCCCCGACCGGGAGCGGGGCCTCGGGCGATGTGTTCACAGCCATGCGGCGAGGGTAACGGCCGCCGCCGACAACGGGGGTGCGCCCGGGGCACCCCCCTGGGGGGATCTACGGGGTCCGGCACCCGGCCTTACGATGGGACGCATGACCGCTTCGCCTGGCCGCCGTGTCCTGCTCGCCGCCCCCCGTGGCTACTGCGCCGGTGTGGACCGCGCCGTGATCGCCGTCGAGAAGGCCCTCGAACAGTACGGGGCCCCGATCTACGTCCGGCACGAGATCGTCCACAACAAGTACGTCGTGCAGACCCTGGAGAAGAAGGGCGCGATCTTCGTCGAGCAGACGGAGGAGGTGCCGCCCGGCCAGATCGTGATGTTCTCCGCGCACGGCGTCGCCCCGACCGTGCACGAGGAGGCGAAGCGCGGCCGGCTCGCCACCATCGACGCCACCTGCCCGCTGGTCACCAAGGTCCACAAGGAAGCCGTCCGCTACGCCAAGGACGACTACGACATCCTGCTGATCGGGCACGAGGGGCACGAGGAGGTCATCGGCACCTCCGGCGAGGCCCCCGAGCACATTCAGCTCGTCGACGGCCCCGAGGACGTCGCCAAGGTCGAGGTCCGCGATCCGTCCAAGATCGTCTGGCTCTCCCAGACCACCCTCTCCGTGGACGAGACCATGGAGACCGTCGACGCCCTGAAGGCGAAGTTCCCCGGCCTGGTCTCCCCGCCCAGCGACGACATCTGCTACGCCACGCAGAACCGTCAGCTCGCGGTGAAGCAGATGGGCGCCGAGGCCGAGCTGGTCATCGTGGTCGGCTCCCGCAACTCCTCCAACTCCGTACGGCTGGTCGAGGTCGCCAAGCTCGCCGGGTCCCGCGAGGCGTACCTGGTGGACTTCGCCGGCGAGATCGACGAAGCCTGGCTGGAGGGCGTCACCACGGTCGGCGTCACCTCCGGCGCCTCGGTGCCCGAGGTCCTGGTCGAGGAGGTCCTCGAGTGGCTGGCCCAGCGCGGCTACGGCGACGTGGAGCTCGTCAAGGCGGCCGAGGAGTCCATCACCTTCTCGCTGCCCAAGGAACTCCGCCGCGACCTGCGCGAGGAAGCCGCCGCCCTGGCGGCCGAGCGTGGCGGAACCGGTACGCCCGGGGCGTGACCTTCAGTCGTACGTCGTAACGTGGGCCCATGCAGATCTTCGGCGTGGACATCGGCGGGTCCGGCATCAAGGGTGCCCCGGTGGACCTGGACAAGGGCGATCTCGCCCAGGAGCGCTGCAAGGTGCTCACCCCGCATCCGGCGACCCCCGAGGGTGTCGCCGACGGCGTCAAGGAAGTGATCGACCACTTCGGCTGGACCGGCCCGGTCGGGCTGACCTTCCCCGGAGTGGTCCAGGACGGCGCGACCATCCTCACGGCGGCGAACGTCGACAAGAGCTGGGTCGGCACGGACGCCCGCACCCTGTTCAGCGAGAAGCTGGGTGGCCTCCCGGTCACGCTGGTCAACGACGCGGACGCGGCCGGGCTGGCCGAGATGCGGTTCGGCGCCGGGCGCGGTAAGCGGGGCACGGTCATCGTGCTCACCTTCGGCACCGGCATCGGCAGCGCGGTCTTCACCGACGGTGTGCTGGTCGCCAACACCGAGCTGGGCCACGTCGAGCTGAACGGCCACGACGCGGAGAAGAAGGCGTCCAGCAAGGCCAAGGAGGACGCCGACCTGAGCTGGGAGCACTGGGCGCGCCGGGTCGAGAAGTACCTCGCGCACCTGGAGATGCTCTTCTCGCCCGAGCTGTTCATCATCGGCGGCGGGGTGAGCCGCAAGGCCGACAAGTTCCTCCCGCACATCAAGGGGATCAAGGCCGAGATCGTCCCGGCCCAGCTCCAGAACAACGCGGGCATCGTGGGCGCGGCGATGCGCGCGGAGCAGCGGGCGGCCGCGGAGTAGGGGACCGGGGGCCCGTCCGGCGTGGTTCGCCGGAGGGCCCCCGGTGCGCTCAGCGTTTGAGCGTGAAGGTGAAGTCGCCGGAGAGCCTCGACTCCAGCCGGACGGCCGAGACGAGGTTCCCCTCGGCGATCAGCCGCCCGACCCGGGCCCGGGACAGACCGAACCCCTCGGCGATCAACCGCACCGGCCGGACCGGTACCGGCGCCGCGAAGCGGACCGAGACGTCGGCCTTCTCCCGGTCCAGATGATCGGAACCGCCGGTGTCGAGACGCCAGGCGCCGTCCCAGTCGAGGGCGACGCGGTTGCGCCGCCGCAGCACCGGGTCCCGGAGCAGCTCTGCCGCGAGGGCCGGGTCGTTGGCGTGCAGCCGGTCCAGCAGGCCGGGGCGGACGGAGCGGACGTTCGCCCGCTCCAGGACCGTGAGCTTGGCGGTGTCCCCGCAGCCCGTGCAGAGCACGAGCAGCCAGACGTCGATGAGCTTGTGATGGGCGTTGACGCGGAATTTTCCGTTCGCCCGGAAGCGGCCGGACGCGCACGTGTGGCAGCGGCGCCGGACCAGAGGCAGGCAGGTGGGCATGACCACCCAGTCGTGGAGCACAGAAGTACACCGGTTTCAGTGAGAAGTCCGCAGCAGGAAGCAGCGCGGCGCGAGAGCGCGACGCGCGACAGATCAGCTCTCGGGGGGTCTCACACGGTGTACAACGGCACGTCCTTGCCCAGACGACTCGGTCGGGCAGCACGGTAGCGGCGCGCCGGGGCGCCGCTCCAGCGGTTTTTACTCTCAGACCCGTCGTCGGCGGCTGCGTACCCAGCGCACCCGGCGTACCAGGACCATCACCCCGGCGATCAGCGTGCCGCCGTACAGCCAGCCCGCCTGGGTGGCGAGGCCGGTGAAGACGCCCATCAGGGAGCCGAGGAAGCCCGCGCTGCCGTCGGCGACCGGGAAGAGCCCGGCGCCGAAGGCGATCGGGAGGGCCACGGGGGCGGTCAGCAGGTCGCCGGGGCGCACCCAGAGCGCGGTGAGCACGCACACGGGCAGGAACAGCACGCCGTAGGCGATCAGGGACGAGCCGAACAGCAGGGCGTCCAGCGCGCCGAGCAGCAGCATCGCGGCCACGCAGAACAGGCCGCCGCCGAGCCCGGTGAGCCGGGGGTTGGGGAAACGCCGGCCGATGGGCGCGGGGCCCGGCTCG
>NZ_WWKH01000442.1:0-12125 GCF_009865595.1 Streptomyces sp. SID1328
AAGACCCCGTCACCAGCGGAAACGCTGAGGCCGGGGTCTTCGCGTATATGCAGGCGTGTGCGGCCCGGAGCGGCCGTATGTCGGCGTCTGTGGACTATTCGTGGACAGGATCTTGACGCGTCTGCCCAGGTCAGCCCCGGCAAACGGCAAGGCCCCCGGACAAGTCCCGGGGGCCTGACGATCGGTTCATCGGCGGCGCCCTGCCGTAGTCGATCTCGGTCGGCTGACCGTCGCGGTAGAGCACAGTGCAGTGGCCGCGCCCTGAGGGCAAAAAACAGTCCCCAGTAGTACTGCGCGTGTCCTGAAACTTCAGTCGTCACTGCTGCTTCGGTATCGCGCCGGCTTGCTGGGGGCCTGAACCATATCCTGTCCAAGTCACTTCGCCGACTAGACGTCTTCATCGACTTTGCGACTCTTTCGGTGTTATGGGCTACTAACTACGATCCACGCCTGGCGCCATAAGTCAATAGCCTTTCGGTAGATTCCTAAGGAACCTCTCGCGATCACCTTCGACTGCGACACCCGGCTCGTCCGCGAGTCGACGGGAAGCCGGTCGCGGCCGAGCAATTACCCAGGTCAGCCCATCCAACTGACGAAGGGGCCTGCGCATGCGCATCGCCGCGTCAGGCCAGGCTGCACTCTTAGCAGCTGCCTTGAGCGCGGTCACAGCCCGGCGCGCCAGTCCCGCTCCAGATCGCCTGTGTCGAATACGCTGCGAAAACGTCCGACCTGGATGCCTCGACAACGCGGATGAGCGGGAATGCCGCCCGGTGGCGGCTCTTCACGTAGGCCGGGACGGCGCAGCTGCCGGATGCGGAAGGGGGTGTGGCATGAGATCCCCGAGCGTGCACCTACGGGAGATCACCGACGACGACCGGGATGCCGTCCGTGCCCTCCGCGTCCGACGTGACCAGAAGCAATTCGTCGCCTCCGTGTCCCACTCCCTCAAGGAGGCGGCGAAGAAACCGGAGGCCAATCCCTGGTACCGCGCCGTGTACCGCGGCGATGAGCCAGTCGGCTTCGTGATGCTGTCGTGGAAACCGCCGGCCGGGCCCTATCAAGGGCGACACTTCCTCTGGCGCCTCCTCATCGACAAGCGGTACCAGGGGCGAGGGATCGGCCGAGAAGCGCTCACGCAGGTCGCCACCCTGGTTCGCGCGGACGGCGCCACCGAGCTGCTGACCAGCTACGAGCCCGGCGACGGCGAGCCGTGGCCCTTCTACCAGAAGTTCGGGTTCGATCCCACCGGGGAAATCGACGACGGCGAGATCGTTCTGCGTCTCACCTTCCCCGCTCGGTGAGCTGTTTTAGGGAAGCGCGGACAGTTTTAACCTGAGGCGGTCACACGACGAGCGAATCCTGCCGGGGCACCCAGCTTGAGGTGCTGCCCGAAGACCCCGTCACCAGCGGAAACGCTGAGGCCGGGGTCTGCGCGTATGTGCAGGCGTATGCAGCACCGAGCGGCCCTAGGACGGGGTCTGTGGACTATTCATGGACGGGATCTTGGGGCATCGGCCCAGGTCAGGCCCGTCATTTCCGAAGTGGCCGTCAGCCAGCGTCCGGCCATTCCTCAACGGGCTGAGGCGGCTTGGGCTCGTCCTGCCGTTCCGCCTGGCGCGCGTTTTCCCCGCGGAGCGTCGTCAGCCACGGCCAGAGATCCGGCAGCGCCTGCGCCGGGCAGGCCAATCGGTGTTCGATGCGGCACCGCTGAAACTGATCGGGCGGACACACGCCGTACACGGTCACCCTCCCATCGGAGAGCTCGATCCACCGGTAGTCCGCCGGCACCGTATGAGCCAGAGGAGCCATGTCCGGCTCCAACATCACCCAATCCTGCTCCAGCGTGGCCACCCGATCTTGCGGCAAACCACAGAACGGGCAACGGGACTGGCCGCCATTCAGCCGACGTGACGCCTTCTCTAAAGCCCCCATAGGCCGAGGGTCCGCATCGCGGCGTTCCCTGCGTAGAGCGCGAACCGGACGGGACGGCCGGGACGGGGAATCACTGGAGAAATGCGATGCAACCCGGCAGGTGCACCTAGCAACCAAGGACCGATGAAGCTAGGCCGATACACGACGAAGCCCCCAACCCTGAGAGCTGGGGGCAAGCGGTCGAGCAGTGATTCACTCGTATTCGCGCAAGAGATCTTCGATCTTGCGATTCGCGATCTCCTGCCGTCCGTCGATGCACTTGGCGTATCGGCTCAGCAGGACTTCCACGCTGTTACCGGCGCGTTCGGCCACCTCGGTGGGGTCCACTCCGGAATTGAGCCAGGTCGATAGGGCCGAGTGCCTCAGATCGTACGGCCGGGCGGCAAGCGGTGAAGCGGCCGTGGCCGGCGGGAGCGCCAGCGCACGGGCCTCCTGCCAGACGCGGTAGTACGTGGACGACCCCACCACTCCCCCGCGCTCGTTGGTGAACAGCCGCCCGTCCTCGGCGGTACCGAAGGTGTCGAGGTGTTGCCGGAGGATGGCGACGAGCTGGGGCGGGATCGGTACGAGCCGGACCTCCTCCGCCGGCCGGTTCTTCAGGCCCCGGTCGTCGTGGGTCTCGCCGGAATCCGTCCACTGTCTGCCGACACTGGGGCGCGTCCGGTTCAGCAGCACCCTCCCCCAGCCGACCTCGGGCAGCTTCACGTCCGCCCGGGTCAGGCCCACGGCCTCAGCCGGACGCAGGGCGCCGTAGTACATGCAGGCGAACAGGCCGACGAGTCGTCGGCCACGCGCGCGGCCGTACCCACCGACGTACGAAATTGCGGTCAGCAGGGAACGAGCCTGCTCGGGATTGGCTACCACCCGGGGATCGACCTCCCCGGCGACTTTCGGCTTCTTCCAGCGGATGCGCATAATCGGGTTCTCCTTGAACTCACCAAGGTCCACCGCGTAGTGCAGCGCATTGACGAGTGTCCGACGCTTACGCCGGACGGTCTCCGCGGCTGCCGCCGTCCCGTCGAGCTTCAGCCTGAGCGAGTCCAGGACGGCCCTGCTAATCGCGGCGTCCCCGAGGTCCGAGAGCGGGCGCGACGCCTTGGCCACCCAGTGCAATACGTTCGCGACCTCGGTCGGCAATTCACGCTCGTCCGGACCGGGAAGGACAAAGGCCCAGTTGCGCAGCACTTTCCTGAGCAGTTCCTCGGACGGCTGCCCCGGACGCTCGTCGAGAAGGGCCATCGTCACGGCAGTCAGCGCTTCGTTGATTCCGTTCCGCGTGTTGGGCGCCGCGTGCGGCCACTTCATGGCGAGGTACTTCAGAGCGAAGGCGTACCAGGTCATCGAGGCCGCCTTCTCGACCATCGATTCCGGCAGCCCCGTGACCGTGTCGAACTCTTCGCCGGCATGGGTGGCGCGGAGCAACTTGGAACGGTAGTGATCCGCCAGCCCTTTGGTGCGGAACTGCTCAGAGAAGACCTTTCCGGCGACCATCCACCGGACGTCATAGGACGGATTCTTGGTGTTCCGCTTTCGGACGCCCCACACCTTCACGTCAAGAGACTTCACGCCGCCGCCTCCAACTGCCGCAGCCAAGCGGCGAAGTCAGCGCGCCACACCCGAAGTTCGCCGTTGGGCAGCTTGAACGCAGCAGGCCCCTGACCCAGTTCACGCCACCGGTAGAAAGTGCGGCGTGACACCCCACCGAGCTCGGTGAGGATCTGCGGGACGGTCATCAGTTCGTCGCGCCGGTGGTCCATGTCAGCGCTCCTTCCGTGTCGTCGTCTGCCTGGCCTGTAGGGGCGCCAATGCCGTGAGTGATGAGGTGTTCCGCTGCAGTTAGGCCCGTCCCGGCGAAGACCCAGTGGGACAGGACGAGCACGGTGTCCGAGTCCGGCAGCGGGTGGCCGGCTTCGGCCGCGCGTTCGCGGGCCAGGGCTTCGTTGTGGTCGGCGCGTTCCTGACGAAGGGCGCCGAGGGTGACGGAGTAGGCGCGGGACTTGGTGGAGAAGTGACCGCGGAAGCCGAGCATGTGGGCCCACTTGCGCAGGCGCAGGTCTTCGAGTTCGGGGAGCGCGCCAAGCTGCCAGCAGGTGAGGATCATTCGCCGAGCGTGGTCGGTGACGCCCGAGCCGACCAGGTCAGTGATCGGATTGCGAATGGGGCGGTCCAGGGTGCCTGCGGTCTCGGCGCCCTTGGTGGCGTACTTGGCGATGTAAGCGGCCACAGCGCGGCTGGACAGCTCCGAGCTCCCCGCGAAGTCGGCCGAGCGGATGGGGCGGATGTCGAGCTGCTCGCCGAAACGGAAGGCGTACGACCGGCCGTCGAGGACGGGGCCGGGTGCTTCGGCGAGACGGGCCGCCGAGCGGATCGCGTCGCTGAGTAATTCGGTCGTGGCCCAAGCCGGCGGAGCGTCTTCGGCACCGTCCGGGCCGTCGAGGCGGATCACGGCGTGGAAGTGGATGGCGCCGCGCCCCTGGTACTCGGCGACCTTGGCGTACGAGACCTTCAGGCACTCGCGCAGAGCTGAGCGTCCAATGCCCGCGCGGGACGCGAGTTGGTGGCGCAGGTAGGTGGTGAAGCGGGCCCAGAGCGCGCCTGCGTGGGCGTTCCACAGGACGGCCGCCCGGTAGTCGTACCGGTCCGGGTCAAGCGGCGTACCCAGGGTGGGGTCGTCCTCCAGGTGCCGACGACCACAGCGGCACCGACCGCCTGCGGGCCGGTTGTGGACGGGGCCGAAGGAGGGGGCGGTGAAGGTGGCGAAGACGCGGGGGTGTTGGGCGACGGCCGGGCCGATCCCCTTGCCGCCGCTCAGGCCGGCTGTGACGAGATGGAAGGTGTCCTTGCGGTACACCTCGGCGCAGGCGGCGCACCGGGTGGCCCGGCGGTTGTTGCAGCGGATGAGGAGCTGTCCGGCGGGGAGTTCGCGGTCCACGATCTCCCGGACGATCTCGCCGGTTGCGGCGTGGACGTCGAGCCGGTGACCCTCCATCCGTACCGGCCGCTCGCAGCCGCTGAGACGCTGGATCTGCCGTGCGTAGGAGCTGAGGTCGCCGTGCTGGGCGAGGTTCACCAGTTGGCGGATGGCTCCGGTCGGAGCCGCAGGACGCATGTGCGGGTTCCTCCTTGAAGAACGGATGCTGGGAACCCGCCCGGCTTGTCCAGGGGGCTAGACACCGTGGGCATGCCGAACGGGGCGGAGCGGATGTGGTCAGCGCCTGGCGAGAAGGGAGCGCATGACGACGGCGCAGACAGCCACGGAGGTGGCCGTGGTAGCTACGGCGAGGAGCATCGAGACGAGGACGGCGCCGACGACCAGGACCACAGCGGTACCGCCGCCGACGAGGGCGAGCGTGGTGCCAGGAGTGAGCTGGACGGCGGGGCGGGCCGACGCCGGGGTGACGGCGGCTGGCGGAGTCGGGGCGGCCGGGGCGATAGCGGTCGGCCCGACGCTGGCGGGCGGGGTGACCAGGCCGGTGGGCTGGGGCATGGTCGGGATGTTCGGGCGGAACATGGGCGGATCTCCTTTGGCGTTACTTGATGAGGGAGTTGAGGACCGGGGCCAGCAGGCTGTCGGCGAGGAGGTAGCCGCCGAGGAGCAGCACGGCGATGAGCCACCAGGGCGGGCGGATGAGCTTGACGCCCAGGACCCCGATGCAGAGGAGGGCGAGCCAGAGCGGGATGTCCATGTGGTGGTTTCCTCTCAGGCCGAGCAGCGGTGGGTGCGGGCGGCGAGTTCGGCGGCAGCACGGCTGTCGTACTCGGCGGAGAAGTCGCAACGGGGCGCGGTGCAGGCGGCCAGGTGGCGGTTCTTTCCGCGGTCGAGGTAGGAGGCGACGTTCACCGGGCCGATACGACGGACATTGCGGAAGCGCCGGTGCATGGTGGTGCTCCTCTCAGAGGTGGGCGGCGACGGATGCCGTCATGGACGGGGGCAGGCCGAGCCGGGCGCGTACGGCGTCGGGGTCGGCGGGGCGACCGGTGGCCGAGCGGTGTTCTTCGGCCAGGGCACGAACGCGATCGATGAGGGCGGGCGGGAGTGCGACGGCGGGAACAGGAGCTGGGGAGGGCTCGGCGGCCAGGTCGGCGGCAGGGGCCGTAGCAGCGGGTTCGCCATCGTTGGACGGTGCCGGAAGGGCGTCCCGATGGGGCGCGGCGGTGGTGGCCGGGGTCCGGCGTGGCTCCTCAGCAGCGTCCGTACCGTCGTCCGGTGCGGCCGACGCTTCCGGGTCGTGCGGGGCATGGGCGAGGAGCGTTCCGCCGAAGAAGGCGACGGCGGGCCAGCCGGCGACGACGACGCGGAGCGAGGCGGGAACGTGGCCCAGGTCGAGGAGGCCGGCAGTGGCGACGTTGGCACCGAGGGACGCGGCCAGGGCGACCAGGAACCACAGCCGTGGTCCCCCGGCCGGTCGTCCGACGCGGTGCTCGTCGCGCACCCGGCGCCAGGCGGCGACCAGCAGCAGGTCGACGCTGACCGGGTAGGCCCATGCCTTCCACCCGCCCTGTCCGGACGCTTCGGCGAGGTCGTGAAGGTGAGAGAAGGACAGGGCCCCCGCGATGACTGCCTGCACGAGCACGGCGTCTACGCGGACCAGGTGGGCACGCATGGGCACGGCGTTCCTTCCGGTTTCGGGCATGGAGGGGGTAAGGACGTGGCGTGAGGCGGTCACGCCGACCTAGGGGAAGAGGCGCGGCTACCCGGTCACCGGGCGAGCGGCGGGCGCGGTAGCGGCGGGTGAGGCCGGACCGGCGGACTCCACGGCGATGACGGGCCGGAAGGAGTCGAGCCGGGACAGTTCCGGCACCAGGCCGGAGGTGTCGCGGCACACGGCCGCCGCGTCGTCGAGGGTCAGGTGAGGCGAGCGGACACGGGACCAGCCGCCAGAGGAGTCACCGACGATCGCGACGCCGGGTCGTTCGGCCGGGATGGAGGTAGCGGCCAAGGCCGCCTCAGGAGCGATGTCGGCCAGCGCCATGTTCGCCGACGACTCGTCGTTGACCCGGTGGCAGACCCGTCCGGTCAACTGGGCGCGAAGCATGGTGGCTCCCTTGCCGAGTTCGGAGCCGAAGCGCTGTCCGCACACCTCCAGATAGATGCCGGCAGCGCGGCCGAGCTGGGCGAGGCGGATGAGCTTGGTGACCATCGCGTCCCGTCGCTTCTCGTCGTCCTTGCTCGCGGCGAGGAAGAGTTCCGCCACCTCGTCCACGACGACCACGACCGGCACCGGCCGTACGTCGTCCGGCAGCCCCCACACGTCCGAGGTGAGCACGGCGTCCGGTCCGGCCGCGCCGCTGAGGCCGATGAGGCGGAACCGTGCCTCCATCTCCACCAGCAGGACGTCGAGAATGTCGTTTGCCCGGTCCGGGCTGTCAGCGAGCGCGGACAACCGGGGTGCGAAAGGGGCGAGTTCGACGCCCCATTTGCAGTCGATGCCGACGAGGACGACCGATTGGCGGGCCAGGCCACACAGCAAGTTCCGCAGGTAGACGGATTTGCCGGACTGGGTGGCGCCGAGGATCAGTTCGTGCGGCACGGTGTGGAAGTCCCGTACGTGCCATCGGCCGTCTTCCCGCAGCGCGAGCGGCAGGCAGAGCGGGCCAGCCGCCAGCCGACGCCGGGCCGGCCGTACGTCGGCGAGTACGTCCCAGCCGATCAATCGCAGTTCGAGCCAACCAGGTTTGATCGGACGCACGTACACGGCGTGGGCGCCCCAGGCGTGCCGAAGCCGGTCGGTCGAGGCGGTGAAGTCCTCGGGCGCCTGTCCGGTCGCCATGCGCAGCCGCATCACGAGCCCGGCCCCGGTCGGCAGCGGCAACGAGTGGCGAGGCGGAACGGGAGCCGCCTGCCGCCCCATCATTCGGGCTGTGGCCCGACGGACGGCCGACGCCGGAACCGTGAGGCCGCAGGCGTCCATCGTCGCCCGGTACGAGACAAGCACCCGCAGCGCGACAACGGGATACCCGACGAGCCACCAGAACAGGACCGGCATCCGCCGGCGCACCACCAGCAGCGCGACCAGAACAAGCAGGACCGGTAACAACGCCCGGACGGTGTCAGCCATGGCGGTCAGCCCTGCACCGCAGCCGGGGCATCGACCATGACGGCGTCTGCCCGGTAGGCGATGCCGTGACGGCTGCGGCCACCGAACTCACTCTCCCAGGGCCGGGCCACCAGGCCGGACAGGATGACCGGGGCGCCCATCACCAGGCCCTCACCGATGCCCTGTTCGGGAACGGTCACCTTGATCATGTCGGAGCCACCGGCCGCGATGAACACCAGCTCCAGCGTCATCAGCCGCTGGTTGGTCACCGGGTCGACGGCGATCTCACCGGTCTGCCGGTCCTTGACCTTGACCTCGGGCAGCTTGGTGACGAGGAGCGTCGCGGCCGAAGTGTCCACGGGGATTACACGCATTGTCCGTACCTCACTGGGTTGTCGACGCCCTTGGTGCTCGACGCCATCCGATGTGGATACCCCCCTAGACAGCGGAGGGGAACCCCACCCGAACTGTCTAGGGGGGTTGACGGTAAAGGTAGCCGACGACCCGTCAACTGTCTAGGGGGGGTATACGAATGCGTCTGGGACTAGCGGAAGCGCGCTACGGCAGCACCCAGTGGAGGGCGGTCGCGTCGTCGCGAGCCTTGCCACGCGGCCAGCGCCGACCATCGGGGTCCTCGCCCTCGGCCTCCCGCACGCGTCGGATCAGCTCACTCGGCCCGTCAGAGTTGAGAACGGCCAACGCCCCTCGCCAGTCCGCCAGTTCAAAGCGGTCGACGAGTCGCGTCGCGCCGTCACTCATCAGTGTCACGGATGCCAGCGAGTCGAGTGGGACCGTCCCCGTCAGAGCGTTTTTGGCGGCGCGCGGGTCGGGGCCGGCGATCCAGAAACCATCTGGCTGGTTACGGAGGCCCGTCAGGGCATCGCGGTACTCGGCAAGCGCCGCGGAGTGTTCGGGCGAGCCCGTGGGCAGTGCGTCGACTGCTCCGCGCAGCCGTTTGCCGACGACGTCCAGGCGCCGGTCGGTGACGACCTCCGCTCCCCCGTCGCCGTCGGTGAGGAGAAGGGAGGAGTCACCAAGAACGAGGTACTCCAGGGCTCCCCCGCCGACTCTGGCGGCGACGACCGTACTGGTCGGGCTGGCCCGGTTGGCGAGGTCGCAACTGTCCTCGTGCAAGGAACGGACATCGCCGATCGAGTCGCCCAGACACTCGGCCAGCGACCGGGAAGGATGGGCCGCGATGCTGCGCAGCAGCAGGGCGCCCAGCGTTCCGGAGAACCAGGCGACCCCGTGCATGCAGCCCGTTTCTACCCCGCCGACGCCGGCACCGTCGAGGAGCACGGCTGCGCCGGTAGCGACTGCGGCGAAGTCCTCGTTCTCGCGTTCGGGATCGGCAGGCTGGGTGGCGAGGGCGAACCTCACGCAGTGGTCTCCTCGTCGTGCCGATACAGGGGACAGAGCAATTCGACGGACTGCGGTTCGCTGGTCTCCGGGTCGTACTCGACACCCACGAGGGTGGAGAAGCGGTGGTCCCCCACTTGACCCCACAGCGTATTGAGGTCACTGGCGAGCAGCTGCACGACGCCGAGGCTTCCTTGGGTGTGGATGCCGGCGATGGCGAGCAGCGAGCCCTCGCCGTCGGGGCGCGACAGCCGACCGAGATAGCCCACGTCGTATGACCGGGTCGGCTCACTGTCCTGCCCCGACCGGTGCACGGTGCCGGTCTGCCGATCGACCACCGTCCAGGGTCCGTCTTCCGCACGCTCCCAGTGCAGGACGGGATCCTGCGCGTAGGTGTCCCACATCCCCTGGGACATGCGCGGACCGCAGACGACGACCAGGCCGTCGCGGTTCAGGTCGATGTCGCCACTCACCGGAACGTGTTCCGAGGTGACATCGAGCCCGTACGACCGCGCCAGGTCCTCCAGGCGCTTGCCGGAACTGACGTCATCCACCGCGACGACCGTCCGCCCACGCTCGTCGTCGCGCCGCAGCGGGGTGGCGACAGTGACGGCACCCCGACCGAGGAAGGCGCCTTCCGGCGCCGGGCCGGTGTGCCGGATCTGGTGGATGCGCCCGCGGCTCAGGCCGGCCTTTACGGCGATCTGCGCGTATGAGAGCCCTTGCGCATGCAGGTCCTGCACCACGCGACGGCGGAGGCGAGCCAGTTCGGTCACCTCCTGCTGCGCGTCGGCCAACCTGGTCGTGACCTCGCGCAGTAGCAGATATGGATCATCTATCGCCATGATCCGCTGCAGCTCGTCCGACATGACCTCACCTCCTGGCAGTACCCAGGAGTCTAGGGCCCTAGACGGAATGGGCGGCAGGCGCCGTCCCGTACGAACGCCGACCACATAGAACCGCGACCGCCACCGAGGCACACCCCGAGGTGTCACGCGCCATAACCCGTCGGGCAGCGGAGGACGCTCGTCCAGTGGAGCGCGGTCACACCCTCTCCCGCGCCACTTCGGCCCACACGGAACGCCCGTCGGGCCAGTTCTTCACACCCCAGTCCTTGGCGCAGCCCGCGATCAGTAAGAGTCCGCGGCCGCCCTCTTCCTGGCTGGTCGCGTCGCACAGGTGCGGTTCGCGGTCGCCGCCCTGGTCGATCACCTCGATACGCACGAGATCGTCACTGAAGCCCACAACCACGAGGAACCAGCCGTGGGCCGAGCCGCTGAGCGAGTGCCGTACGGCGTTCGTCGCCAACTCGCTCACGATCAGGACGGCGTCATCGACTGCGCCAAGCTGTGCGGTGAGCGATGCGACGAAGTGCCGGGCGTGGGCCACTTCTTCTGCGAGGCCAGGGAAGGCACGGCACCACTTTTTGAGCATAGGAAAACACCTCTGTTCGTCTAGGGGGCTAGACAGTGCAGCGGCAGCGTATTCCTAGGTTGGGCCGAAGGGCCAGGCATCCAGAGGAATTATTCCTCTAAGGAGTGGCAGTGTCCCCCATGTCCCGGAACTCCTGCATCACCCGCAACAGCAGCTCACGTACCTCGCCACCGAAGACGGCAGCTCGCTCGAAGTGCTTGAACGTCTCCCCGTACGTGGTCACCTCAGCTGGGTCGGCCACCAACTGCTCACTGGTGAACGCCTCAATGACGAGGGCTCGTTGGTCGCACATCGTGAACCCATGCCGAGGCAGCACTGGTACCGCCCGACGCCACGGGATAACCCCGAGCCGCACCGAACTCAAACTCTCCACAGCCAGCAGCCGATCAAGCTGAGCAAGCATCAAGGCCGGACTGCCAGGCCAGGTGCGCAACACCGCCTCCGTCAGCACGAACACGAACTCGCGCCCTGACTCGTACAGCGCACTCTGCCGTTCCACGCGGGCAGCGACAGCCCGGCCGACCGCCTCAGACGTCGGTTTCGGCGCACTCTGGAAGACGTGGCGGGCGTACTCCGCAGTCTGAAGCATGGCCGGCAGCACCACGCACTGGAACGACTGCACCAGCCGAGCCGATCTAACAGCGTCATCGAGGACAGCCCCGGCAACGCCATCGTCATCGGATGCCAGCTCGGCGTCGGCGGCAGCCTCGACAGCGACCAGGAGGTCACGCACCTCACGAGCCGATGTGTCATCAAGGCCCAGAGCACGAGAGAGCCGGTCCAGGACATCGAAGCTCGGGACCATGCGCCCGTTCTCCACTTTGGAGACGGTGGGCTGACCTACGCCGGCCCGTTGCGCCAACACAGCACCTGTCAGGCCAGCTTGAGCACGCAGGCCCCGAAGCCGGGTCCCAAGCACCTTCATGCGCTCCCGCCGCTCACTCCCCATAGTCAGCGTTCTACACCACGGAGCAGCAGAAGCCGGATTGGATGCCCGAGCCGCACTGATCAGCAGCAGTCGTGAGCGTGATTCAAACTTTCTCTACTGGTTCAAGGCCCGCGCACAGCGCGGGCGCGCGCCGCCGGGCGCGGCCTGCCTCCTGTCTCCGCCCCGGCTGGCCGCGCCCGGTGGCGCGCACGTTCATGCGGGCATGACGGAGTAGGGGTATCCGCGGCTTCGTGCTTATTGCCTCCGGCGGGGGCCTCCTGCATCCGGGATGGACAAGGCCCGTGTAGCCAGTGCCGGTCGAATGTGGTTGAGGAGGGGTTGCGTCCCGTCTGCATTCGGCCCAGGGCAAGCCGAGCAGACACGGCACCGGGCGTCCAGGTCGTTCGTACAGTGGCGCGCTCCACCTGGACGCC
>NZ_WWKH01000443.1:0-6166 GCF_009865595.1 Streptomyces sp. SID1328
CGCCCGGCGCGTCGGCGGGCGGGGCGGCCCCCCACACCTCGTCGACCAGCACCCCGGCCGGTACGGTCCGCCCCGCGCGCAGCGCGAGCACCGTCAGCAGGGCGCGCAGCCGCGCACCGCCGACGGGGACGGAGGTGCCGTCCGGACGGAGAGCCTGAGTGGTGCCGAGAAGCCGATAGCGCACGGGGTCCATTGTCCCTGGGGACGCACCCGCGGCGCCTCCGGGTTTCACCGGCGCGCGTGCCGACGTGGCGGGGGCGCGGAACCCGGCGACGGGGCCGGGACGTTCCCCCCACAGCACCGGTACGGTCGACCCTCAGCACCCACCGTAGGCAGGAGCCCCATGACCACCGCCCTCTCGCGTGCCGGCGACCGCCGGATCAGTCCCGTGTTCGCCGGAATCGTGGCCATCGCGGCGGTGACGGGGTGGGCGACCTGGACGGGCTTCGCGGCGCAGCCGGGGCTCGCGGTGTTCCTGTTCGTGACGGCCGCGTGGATCGTCTCGCTGTGCCTGCACGAGTACGCGCACGCCCGTACCGCCCTGCACAGCGGGGACATCTCGATCGGCGCCAAGGGCTATCTGACGCTGAACCCGCTGAAGTACACGCACGCCCTGCTGAGCGTCGTGCTGCCGGTGCTGTTCGTGATCATGGGCGGGATCGGTCTGCCGGGCGGCGCTGTCTTCATCGAGCGGGGCCGGATCAGGGGCCGCTGGCGGCACAGCCTGATCTCGGCGGCCGGTCCGCTGACCAACGTGCTGTTCGCGGCGGTGTGCACGGCGCCGTTCTGGCTGCACGCGCTGGACGGCGTCCCGCGCGACTTCCGGTACGCGCTGGCGTTCCTCGCGCTGCTCCAGGTCACGGCGGCGGTCCTGAACTTCCTGCCGGTGCCGGGCCTGGACGGCTACGGCGTGATCGAGCCCTGGCTGTCGAACGGGATCAAGCGGCAGGTGGAGCCGATCGCCCCGTTCGGCCTGCTGATCGTGTTCGCGCTGCTGTGGGTGCCCTCGGTCAACCGGGCGTTCTTCGACGTGATCTACAACCTGCTGAGCGCGCTGGGCGTGGACGGCGCCTTCTCCGACTGCGGCTACTACCTGTACCGCTTCTGGACCGAGACCCCGCAGGTGTGCTCGGTCATCCCGTAGCGGAGCCGGTGCCGGTGCCGGACTTGGCCCGGTCGCGCCGGATCGCCAGGAACGCCATGTTGGACGTCAGGCCCGCCAGCAGCACCCAGACGATCCCCAGCCAGCTCCCCTGGACGAAGGACACGACGGCCGCGGCCACGGCGAGCACACAGACGGCGAGGGTGACGAGGGCGATGCGGGGCATGGGGTCGGCTCCTGTCGGGGGACACTGCTACGCGGACCAGTGTCCCCCATCGGGCCCCGCCGCCGTCACACGTCGGTGACGCGGAGCCCGGCGTGCGCCTTGTAGCGGCGGTTGGTGGAGATCAGGTTGGCGACCAGTCCCTCCACCTGGTGGGCGTTGCGCAGCCGCCCGGCGAAGACGCCCCGCATGCCGGGGATGCGGCCGGCGAGGGCCTGCACGATGTCGGTGTCGGCCCGCTTGTCGCCGAGGACCATCACGTCGGTGTCGATCTCGTCGATCTCCGGGTCCTCCAGGAGGACGGCGGAGAGGTGGTGGAAGGCGGCCGTGACACGGGAGTCCGGGAGCAGCGCCGCGGCCTGCTGGGCGGCGCTGCCCTCCTCGACGGTGAGCACGTAGGCACCCTGCTTGTCGAAGCCGAGCGGGTTGACACAGTCCACGACGAGCTTGCCCGCGAGGTCCTCGCGGAGCGACTTCAGGATGTCGGCGTGGCCGTCCCACGGCACGGCGACGATCACGACGTCGCTGCGGCGGGCGGTCTCGGCGTTGCCGGCGCCCTCGATGCCGTGGCCCAGCTCCTCGGCGGCCGCGTGCGCGCGGTCCGCGGAGCGGGAGCCGACGATCACCTTCTGGCCGGCCTTGGCGAGCCGGTAGGCGAGGCCCTTGCCCTGCGGTCCGGTGCCGCCGATCACGCCGACGGTCAGCCCGGAGACGTCGGGCAGGTCCCAGGGGTCCTTGGCGGGGGCCTTCGCGGGGGCGGAACCGCTCTGCTGTGCGCTGTCGCTGGAGGTCATGGGCCGACTCTACGTCCGTACCAACGCCGCCACCCGGCGAGGGTGGGCCGTGTCAGGCGGTACCCCCAGGGGTGAACCGTGCGTGAACTGCGGTGCGGGAGTGACCGGTTGCGGCAGGATGCGGCCGCATGGACGCCGTACGGGTCGCGCTGCTGCGCGAAGTGCTCGCCGGGACCGAGTGGTTGGGCGCCACCCGGCGGTTCGCGGGGGTGCTGCGCGGCTCGGTGACGGCCCACGGCGGCGGCCTGCTGCTGGCGGGCACCGAGGAGTACGAGCCCTGGCACCTGGCCGCGCACCTGGTGGACGAGGCGGCCTGGTCCGGCACGCCCGAGCTGGCCCCCACCCTGGTCCGGCACCACGCCCGCCCCGGTGACCCGGCGCATCTGGCGGTGGGCCCCGGCCGGATCGCGGAGGCCCGGCGCGGCGAGACCCTGCTGGTGGTGGCGCCGGAGGAACCGGCCGAGTTGCTGGAGCGGGTGCACAGCGCACGCCGGGCCGGGGTGACCGTACTGGCGCTGGGAGCGGGCGGGAGCGAGCTGGCGGCGATGGCGCACGAGACGCTGGCGGTGCCGGACGGTGCGGAGCTGGACCTGGACAGCGTGCAGCACCTGGTGAGCGCGGCGGCCGGGGAGAACGCGGGGCCGCCCAGGGCCCGGCGGGGGTTCCGGGACCGGCTGTCCCGGCTGGCGGAGACCCTGACGGCGCCCCCGGCAGCGCCCTGGTGAGAAAGCAATGGCGGGAAAGCCCCGGCGGGAAAGCCCTGGTGAGCAATGCGAAGCCGCCCCCACCGGCGGTGGGGGCGGCTCGAGGTCACGTCGAAAAGAGCCGCGTCAGTCCTTGTCGGAGTCGTCGGCCGGGGTGTCCTGCCAGCGCGGGTCGTTCTCCCACTCGCGGTTGCGCTCCTGGGCGATCTCCATCGCGTGGCGCGCCTCGTCCGGGGAGGCGTAGGGACCCAGGCGGTCCTCGCCGGGACAGTCGGGGCCCTCCTCGACCTTCTTGTGGTCCAGGCAGTAGTACCACTCGCCCGGCTTGCCCTTGGTGCGCTTCTTGAACACGGACATCGACGGCTCCTCTCGCCACCCACATGTTCCCCCATGCCCGCTGGTTAGACTCGCTGGCATGTCTGGCCAGTCGCTGCTCGTACCAGGGGAACTCTCCCCCACCCGCCCGGTGCCCGGGAACATCCGCCGCCCGGAGTACGTAGGAAAGCCCGCGCCCGCGCCGTACACCGGTCCGGAGGTGCAGACGCCCGAGACGATCGAGGCGATGCGGACCGCCGGCCGGATCGCCGCGCAGGCCATGGCGGAGGCGGCGAAGATCATCGCCCCCGGTGTCACCACGGACCAGCTCGACAAGGTCGCGCACGACTACATGTGCGACTACGGGGCCTACCCGTCGACGCTGGGTTACCGGGGCTTCCCCAAGTCGCTGTGCACCTCGGTCAACGAGGTCATCTGCCACGGCATCCCGGACTCGACGGTGCTCCGGGACGGCGACATCGTCAACCTGGACGTCACCGCGTACATCGGCGGGGTGCACGGCGACAACAACGCCACCTATCTGGTGGGTGACGTGGACGAGGAGTCCCGCCTGCTGGTCGAGCGCACCCGCGAGGCGCTGAACCGGGCGATCAAGGCGGTCAAGCCCGGCCGGCAGATCAACATCATCGGCCGGGTCATCGAGTCCTACGCCAAGCGTTTCGGCTACGGCGTCGTGCGGGACTTCACCGGCCACGGCATCAGCTCGTCGTTCCACTCCGGGCTGATCGTGCCGCACTACGACTCCCCCCACGCCACCACGGTCATCCAGCCCGGCATGACCTTCACCATCGAGCCGATGCTGACCCTCGGCACCCACGAGTACGACATGTGGGACGACGGCTGGACCGTCGTCACCAAGGACCGCAAGCGCACGGCCCAGTTCGAGCACACCCTCGTGGTGACGGACACCGGAGCGGACATCCTGACTCTCCCCTAGGGCGTCAGCGTTCCAGCACGACCCGGCCGCCGACCTCCACCCAGCCGTGCGGCTGGGGGGCGGTGAGGATCTGGGAGCCGCGGCCCTGGGCGATGTTGAGGGCGCGGCCGAGCCGGTCGGTGAGCAGCAGCGCGGCCGCGCCGGTCGCCTCGTCCTCGTCGATCCCGTCGTCCCGGCCGGGGAAGGCACGGGCCCGTACCCGGCCCGCCGCCTCGTCCTCCCACGCCCAGGCGTAGATCCACTCACCGGGCGGGGGCACCTCCAGGGCGTCGACCTCGGCGGCGCTCGCGTACTGGCGCAGGGTGCGCGGCGGGGCCCACTCCGCGCGGGCCTCGATCCAGGTGAACTCGCCGTCCAGCCGGGTGCCGACCTCCCCGGCGGGCGTGACCAGTTCGGGTACGTCGAGCAGCCAGGCGGTGCCGACGCACGGGTGGCCCGCGAAGGGCAGCCGGGAGGCGGGGGTGTAGATGTCGATCACCCCGCGCTCGGGGTCGTCCACGAACACGGTCTCGCTGAAGCCGAGTTTGGCGGCGAGCGCCTGCCGGTCGTCCCGTCCGGGCATGAGCGAGCCCTCGCGGACGACGCCCAGTTCGTTCCCGTAGCCGCCCGAGGGGCCGCAGAAGACCCGGAGCACGTCGTAGTCAGTCACCGGTGCATTGAAGCATCGCGGGCGCTTGACCTGCTCTTTGCCATTGCTTGAGATCGTCTTTTGGACACCGACACCAAGTCGTGTCTGTGATCTTTTCGTGCCGTTCGAATCCGGTATCAGGCGGGGACGGACGGACTAAGGGTCGGGTAAGTTAGGCAAGCCTCACCGAACGAGCGGGCGGGTTCAAGCCGCCCTGACCGCCTGGAGCCCGTATGCGAGCCGCCCGTCCGATCGCGATCGCCGCCACCGCGGCCGCCGCGCTGACCGCCCTGTCGGCCTGTACCGCCAAGAGCGACGCCAAGGGCGGCGACGCCATCCAGGTCACCGCCGCGGACACCACGTGCGACACCTCCGCGAAGTCGGTGCCGGCCGGCCAGGTCACCCTGAAGATCGAGAACAAGGGCTCGCGCGCCACCGAGGTCGAGATCGTCTTCCCCGACGACCGGATCGTCTCCGAGAAGGAGAACATCGGGCCGGGCACCAAGTACACGCTGACCGCCGAGGTGAAGGCGGGCTCGTACGAGATCGCCTGCCGTCCCGGCATGAAGGGCCACGGCGTCCGGCAGAAGCTCGACGTGACCGGTTCCGGCAAGTCCACGAAGCGCAACCCGGCGCTGGACGCAGCGGTCGCCGGATACCGCGAGTACGCCCAGGACCAGGCCGACCAGACGGTCCCCCTCGCCGAGACCTTCGCCAAGGCGGTCCAGGCCGGCGACCTCGACGCCGCGAAGAAGGCGTACGCGCCCTCGCGGCTCGGCTGGGAGCGCACCGAGCCGGTGGCCGAGTCCTTCGGTGACATCGACCCCAAGGTCGACACCCGCGAGGACGGCCTGGAGGACGGCCAGAAGTGGACCGGCTGGCACCGGCTGGAGAAGTCCCTCTGGCAGGACAAGAAGATCGGCGCCGGGGACAAGAAGCTCGCGGCCGAGCTGGTCACCGACCTCAAGGACTGGCAGCACCGCGTCGGCAAGGCCGAGATCACCCCGACCTCCATGGCCAACGGCGCCAAGGAGCTGCTGGACGAGGTCGCCACCGGCAAGGTCACCGGCGAGGAGGACCGCTACGCGCACACCGACCTGGTCGACTTCAAGGGCAACGTCGAGGGCGCGCAGAAGGCGTACGAGCTGCTGAAGCCGGTCGCCGCCAAGAACGACTCCGCCCTCACCGGTGAACTGGACAAGCAGTTCGCGGCGCTGGACAAGCTGCTGGACAAGTACCGCCCCGCCAAGGACTCCTACGACTTCGTCTCCTACGACAAGGTCGGCAAGGACCAGCGCAAGGAGCTGTCCGACGCGGTGAACGCCCTGGCCGAGCCGCTCTCCAAGCTCGCGGCCGCGGTCGTCAAGTAGGTACGGGGAGCACGGGAGATGAACGAGAACGAGCGTGGCGGACCCTCGCGGCGCGCGCTGATCGGCTGGGGC
>NZ_WWKH01000444.1:0-14696 GCF_009865595.1 Streptomyces sp. SID1328
CACCGCCCCGACCCCCTCCGGCCCGCCCGCCCTGCCGGAGGCGTCGGGGGTGGGGCGCAGGATCGTCTACTCGGTGCAGGCGCACCGGGTGTGGCTGGTGGACGCGACGGGGACGTCTTCCCGGACCTTCACGGTGTGGCCGGGCACGCTGGACCCGCAGCCGGGCCGGTACTCGATCATCAAGCGGACGGAAGCCACGACCGGCTCGGACGGGGTGCAGGTCGAGCACATCATGTACTTCACGGCCGTGTCGGGCGTGAACATAGGCTTCTCCAACGCCCTCGACGGCTCCTCCCCGCCCCCGGCCCCGAACGGGGCCCAGACCGGCGGCATCCGCCTCCACAAGGAGGACGGAGCCGCACTGTGGTCCTTCGGTGACCTGGGGACGAGGGTGTCGGTCGTCGAATAGCCGGACGGCTACCGCTCGTCGCGGGCCGGCAGGTGGTTGATGATCAGGGCGACTCCGCTGAGCAGGAAGACGCGGGTCGCCGCGTCCACGCCGTTCCACGTCTTCGACTGCCACATGGCGAACCACTCGCCGCCGATGGCGATGAAGCCGGCCCCGAAGAGCAGGATCAGCATCAGCAGGCCGTACGTGGAGAAGCGGCGCGCGCGGGCGTTGTCCCGCCGGGCCCACAGCCAGGTGCCCCACACGAGTACGGCTGCCGCGACGGTTTCCCACGCGATGATCGCCACGTAGGCGGTGTCCTGGAGCGCGGTACTGGTGATCGCCCGCCACATCAGGTGGTCGTCCTTGAACGTGGTGTCCATCGCCAGTACGTGCCGCACGTACTGCTGGTTCGTCCCGAAGTCCGTGATGTTCCCCAGGGCGACGAGGGCGATGTACAGCGCGAGCACGCCGGTGAGCACGGTGGCGGCGAGGGTGAGGCTGGTGCGGGACGTGGGCGTGGTGGGCGCGCTGATGTCGGTGGGAGTCGTGGTCATGGCTGAATTCTCCATGGAGCAAGCCAGGTTGTGGCATGCGCATTCCGCCAGAATGGGAGGCCGGACTTCGGGGGAAGGACGTGGGCATGGCGCAGGCACGGCCGTCGATGCAGGAGCTGATCGGGCGGCGCAGGCGGGCGGGGTTCGTCGGGCGCGGTGACGAACGGGCCGCGTTCCGGGAGAACCTGGACCTCTCGCCGGAGGACGAGCGGCACCGGTTCCTGTTCCATGTGCACGGCAACGCCGGGGTCGGGAAGACCTTCCTGGTCCGGGAGTTGGAGCAGATCGCGCGGGAGCGCGGGGCGCTGACGGCGTACGTGGACGAGGGCGCGGGAAGCGTGCCCGAGGTGATGGCAACGGTCAGCCGCGAATGCGCCCGGCAGGGTCGGGAGTTCAAGCGGCTGGACCGGGCGCTGGCCTCGTACCGGGAGCGGCGGCACGAGGCCGAGGCGGTCGCGGCCGGGCTGGACGCCGCGCCGGAGGGCCCGTCGCCGCTGACCTCATTCACAGTACGGGCCGGACTCGCGGCCTTCGGGCTGGTGCCCGGCGCGGGGCCGTTCGTGGGCGCGGCCGATCCGGCGCAGCTCAGCCAGTACGCGGACCGGCTGCGGCGCGGGCTGAGCGCGCGGTTCGGCAACCAGGACGACGTGCAGCTCGTGCTCTCGCCCGAGCGGGCGCTGACGCCCCGGTTCCTGGACGAACTGGCGGACGCGGCGGCGGACGTGCCGTGGATCGTGCTGGCCTTCGACACCTACGAGCGCACGGCCCCGTTCCTGGACGGCTGGCTGCACGACCTGATGACCACCGACCGCCACGGCGCGCTGCCCGCCAACGTGGTCGTGGTCACCGCGGGCCAGCAGCCCTTCGACACCGCCCGCTGGGGCGGCTTCGCGGACTTCATGGCCGAGGTGCCGCTCGCGCCGTTCACCGAGACGGAGACGCGCGGACTGCTCGCGGATCGTGGGGTGGTGGCCGAACCGGTGGTCGCGGAGGTGCTGCGGCTGACCGGGGGACTGCCGCTGCTGGTGTCGACGCTGGCCGAGCAGCGCCCGGCCGACCTGGACGACGTGGGCGATCCGAGCGCCACGGCGGTGGAGCGGTTCCTGAAATGGGAGCCGGACCCTGCCCGCCGCGCGGTGGCGCTGGCCTGCGCGCTGCCCCGGGAACTGGACATGGACGTGTTCCGGGCCGCCGTGGACTGCTCGGAGGCGGAAGCGGACGGCCTGTTCGCGTGGCTGCGCGCGCTGCCGTTCGTTGACGACCGGGGCGACCGTCTGCGCTACCACGACCTGGTGCGCGAGACGATGCTGCGGCTGAGGCGCGGGCGCTCCCCGCAGGGCTGGCGGGAGCGCCACGAGGCGCTCGCAGCGGTCCTCGGCCGCTGGTGCGAGGAGGCCGTCGACGGCATCCGCCCGGCCGAGGTGTGGGGGCAGCGGCGGTGGCGCGAGCTGTGCCTGGAGCGGACGTACCACCTGTTGTGCGCCCGGCCGCGCGCGGAGCTGGCCGGGGCGCTGAGGGGCCTGATCACGGCCTGCCGCTGGCAGGAGGCGGACGGGCGCCGCTGGGCCCGCATGCTGGAGGAGGCGGGCGGCGCGGCGGACGACGACGGGCTGCGGGAGCGGGGCCGGCAGCTCCGGGAGGCGCTGGCGGACGACCAGCGGGGCGTGACGGCGGCGATGGACCTCTTGCTGTCCCGCCCCGGTCTGGACACCGCCGGCCGGGCGCTGGCGCACTGCCTCAAGGGGCGGGAGCTGCGCAGGGCCGGGGAGCTGGAGGGAGCGCTGGTCGCGTACGAGCGGGCGCTCGCGGCCGGTCCCGGCCCGAGCGACGACGACCTCGCCTTCTTTCACTACGGCCGGGGCGTCACCCGTCAGATGCTCGCCGACCTCCCGGCCGCGCTGGCCGACCTCGACCGGGCGGACGCGTTGTGTCCCGACGACCCGGAGATCCTGGGCGAGCGCGGGGAGACTTACCGGCTGGCCGGGCGGTACGACGAGGCGATGGCCGACTTCGTCCGGGCGGTCGCGCTGGACCCGGAGGACATCTACGCGCTCGCCTGCCGGGCGGTCTGTCAGCACGCGCTCGGGCGGACGGACGAGGCGCTGGCCGACTTCGACCGCGCGCTCGACGTCGACCCCACGTACACGTGGGCGCTGGTCCGCAGGGCGCGGCTGCGCCGTGACCGGGAGGAGTGGGACGCGGCGTTCGCCGACCTCGACCGGGCCGTCTCCCTCGCGCCGTCGGCGTCCTGGGTAGCGTCCGAGCGGGGCGACGCCTACCGGCTGGCGGGCCGGTACGAGGACGCGGACACCGAGCTGGGCCGGGCGATCGAGCTGCAGCCCGACCACGCGTCCGCCCTGGCCGGGCGGGGAGTTGCGCGCCGGGAGCTGGGCCGGTACGAGGAGGCGATGGCGGACTTCGACCGGGCGATCTCGCTGCTGCCCGACTACGCCTGGGCGCTGGGGCACCGGGCGAAGTGCAGGCGTGAACTGGGCGACGAGGACGGGGTGTTCGCGGACCTGCGGCGGGCCGTCGAGGCGGCTCCGGGCCTCGACTGGGTCCACACCGAGCTGGGCGAGGCCCTCTACGACGCCGGGCAGTACCGGGAGGCGCTGCCGTATCTCCGGCGCGCGCTGGAGCTGGACCCCGACGACGCCTTGAACCTGGCCGTCCTGGGAGCCACCCACGTAGGGCTGGGGGAGGACGAAGAGGCATTCCGGCACCTGGACCGCGCGCTGGAGGTGGCCCCGGATTACGCCTCGGCGCTGATGCGCCGGGCGCTGCTCGCGGTGGCCACCGGGCGCGTGGAACGGGCCCTGGGCGATCTGGACCGGTGTGCCGCGCTGGATCTGGCCCCGGACTGGGCCCGTGTTCTGGCCGTCGAACTGCTGATGCGGTGCGGCAGATGGCCGGAGGCGCTGGCCCGGCTGGCCGACGCCGATCACGCGGGACTCCCGTCCGAGACCCTGGGTGAGCAGCGGGCGGAGGCGTACCGGCACACGCGCCGGTGGGCGGCGGCCGTCCGGGAGGCGGAACGGCTGCGGCCTCACGACCCGCAGGCCGCGGCCGTCCACCTGGCCCTCGCCCTCACCGGCTCGCGGGGCACGGCGGAGGGAGCCTGGCGGGACGTCCGACACCTGCTCACCCCGGCCGACCCGCAGACCCCGCTCCTCCGCTGCTTGACGGCATGCGCCCTTGGCGAGTGGAGCGAGGCGGACGCGGCCCTCTCCGAGGCCGTGCAGCACGCCGACTGGGACGATCTGGCCCTGCTGGCCGACGCGCTGAGGGAACTCCTCACGGCCCCTGGCTCGGACCGCCCCCGCCTCATCCCGCGCCTGGAGGCGGTGACAGCGGCCCGCGACGCGATCAGGTCACGCTACGCGGAGTGAGTCGAGGAACTCGGTCCAGGTGGCGGCGGGCAGGGTGAGTTGGGCGCCGTGCTTGTTCTTCGAGTCCCGGATGTGGATGTGGTCGGGGGTCAGGGCGACTTCGACGCACTCGTTCTCATTGGCCGCGCTGTGACTGCTCTTGAACCAGGCCAAGGCGACCTCAACGCAGTCCGGCCCGTCGTTGCTGCTGTAGCTGCTCTTGAACCACGCCAGGGCGGTCATGTCACGCTCCGCGGAGTGAGTGGATGAAGTCCGTCCAGGTGGCGGCCGGGACGGTGAGTTGAGGGCCGTTCTGGGTCTTGGAGTCCCGGATGTGGATGTGGGCGGGGGCGAGGGCGACTTCGACGCATTCAGGGCCGTCGTTGCCGCTGTAGCTACTCTTGAACCACTCCAGGCCGGTCATGTCTCGCATTTCAGCACTTCCTTGATGAGAGCCATCGAGGCTGGGGGCGTGAGCGCTTGCGTCCGGATCATTCCATAGCGCATCTCCATGACCTGAGCTTCCCTCGGGTCGCTGATCACGCGGCTGTACAACTGCCCCTCGGTGTGCGCAAGCGTCTTGCCGTCCCGGAGTTTCAGCACCTGGATCGAGCCCATCATTCCCGCGTGCTCCTCGCACGCGGTGGGCATCACCTGGATCTCCACGTGCCGCAACTTGGCCATCTCAACGAGGTGTTCAAGTTGCTTCCGGAGAACCAGTTTGCCGCCGATCGGCCGCAGAAGCGTCGCCTCTTCCTGCACGAAGGTGATCTGAGTGAACGGGACGCGGTCGAAGAGGGACTTGCGTGCCATCCGCGCTGCCACGAGTCGCTCGATCTCCTCCTCCGTGTAGGAGGGCCGCCGCATGGCATACAACGCGTAGGCGTATTCCGGTGTTTGGAGCAGCCCATGCACATGGAGGGCGGCGTAGGCACCCAGCTCCGTCGTATCCCGCTCCAAGTTGGCGAGGTCCCGGACCTTCTTCGGGTACCGAGCCCGCTCCACGTCCGCCTGCATCGCGGACACCTTGCCGCCCGCGCCCACGACCTCGTCCGTGCGGTCCAGGAAGTCCGGCTTGGGGACGCGGCGGCCACGTTCCACGGAGGACACCATTTCCTCGCCGTACCCGATGGCGGAGCCCAACTCCACCTGGGTCATACCCGCTGATTCCCGCCACGCCTTGATCTGCCGCCCCACCGCCCTGAGTACGGCCTCGGCCTCCTCGTCCTCCACCGGCGCCCCTCTCGCTCGTACCAGCCGTACCGCTGTGTCGCCCACCCGTACAGTCACCCTGCGTACCGTGGTCGTCACTGTTCAGCGTAGGGACAGGCGGCCACTCTGGGTGACATGAACGAGAAATCACGGCTGCGTATCCAGTTGTCCGCGACGCGGAGAGGTGCCCGGCTCGCCCGGCTTCTCACGGAGCGGCAACTGGACGAGTGGGGCATGCCGTTCGAGGAGGCGACGCAGGTCGTGGCCGAGCTGGCGGCCAACGCGGTGCTGCACGGCCGGGTCGGCGGGCGGGACTTCCGGCTGGAGCTGCTGCGGAGGGACGACGGCACGCTCCGTGTCGAGGTGACCGACGCGCGGGGTGAGCGGAGCCCGAGGCCGCCGGAGGAGCCGGCCGAACTGGCCGAGGGCGGACGGGGGTTGCGCATCGTCGCCGCGTACGCGCACCAGTGGGGCGTGGTCGAGGCGCCCGCCGGGGCCAAGACCGTGTGGGCGGAGCTGAAGCGTCCGTTCCTGGCCGGTATGGGTTCGGCGGAGACCGATCGGGGCGCCGATCAGACCGTTCCGGGTCCATTACAGTGCTGACCGGCGTGCGGGCGGACGGTGGCGCGAGGAGGTCTGGGTGGGTGCGACGAGCGGCGCCGTCTGGGGCCGTGCGGAACAGCAGGACTTCCGGGGCCGCGTACGGGGCACCCTGCTGGGCGCCGCGATCGGGGACGCGCTCGGCGCACCGGTCGACTCGCTGGACCTGGACGCGATCCGTACCGCACACGGCCCCGAAGGGCTGACCGACCTCGCGCCCGGCCAGGGCAGACGCGGCACCGTCTCGCACCACACCCAGCTCACCCTCTTCACCGTGGACGGCCTGATCCGCGCCCAGGTCCGCCGTGACACCGGCGCCTGGCACCCGCCCACCGACCTGCACCGGGCGTACCTGCGCTGGGCGGCCACCCAGCGGGACTGGGGCCCGGACGAGCGCCGCGCGGAGGACGGCTGGCTCGCCCGCGAGGAGTGGCTGTACGCCCGCCGCAGCCCCACCCGCGCCCTGCTGCTGGGTCTCGGCAACGACGTGATGGGCACGCTGGAGCGTCCCAAGAACCCCGGCGAGGCGGGTCCGGAGGCCGTCGCCCGCTCGGCGCCCTTCGGCCTGCTGGTCGGCTGGGAGCCGCAACTCGTCGTCCAACTGGCGCTGGAGTGCGCCGCCCAGACCCACGGCCACCCGGTGGCGGTCCTCTCGGCGGGCGCGTACGCGGTCATCGTGCACGCCCTCGCGCGCGGTGAGAGCCTGGACGGCGCCGTCCAGAGCACGCTCGCCCTGCTGGCCGCCCGCCCCGGCCACGAGCCCGTCACGACCGCCCTCCAACGCGCCCTCGGCGCGGTACGCCAGGGCCTCCCCAGCCCGGCGCGCGTGGCGGAACTGGCGGGCGAGGGCATGGCGGACGGCCTGCTCTCCGCCGCGGTCTACTGCGCCCTGGTGGGCGAGGACGTCCGCCACGGCCTCTGCCTGGCGGTCAACCAGCCGGGCCCCTCGGCCGCCGCGGGCACCCTGACCGGCGGCCTCCTGGGCGCCCTGCATGGCGAGACGGCCCTTCCCCCGGCCTGGCTCCCCGACCTGGAGGGCCGCCCCACCATCCTCGAACTGGCCGACGACTTCGCCCTGGAAATGACCCAGGGCCCCGCGCTCCACACCCCCGCCGGCTCGGCTCCGGGCTGGCTGGCCCGCTACCCGCGCGCCTGAGCCCGCTCACTCCGTCCGGGGCGGCACCCCCACCACGTCATCCCCCGCAGGCCCCGGCGCCGGGACCGTCGCCGCGCCCCCGCCGTCCGAGTTCACCCGGTCGATGACCGCCAGGCGCTCCGGGGTGTCCTCCGGCTTGATCCAGCCGACGGCGATGTACAGCACCAGCGACACCGCCAGCGGTACCGAGACCTGGTACTGGAGCGGAACCCCGCCGGACACCTGCCAGTTGACGGGGTAGTTGACGAGCCAGAACGCCAGCAACCCGGCCGCCCAGGCGGTCAGCGCGGCCGTGGGGCCGGAGCGGCGGAACGGCCGGAGCAGGCCCAGCATCATCGGGATGGCGATCGGGCCCATCAGGCCCGCCACCCACTTGATGACCACCGTGATGATGTCCTTGAAGGCGGGGGAGTCGACCTGGGTCGCCACCGCCATCGACAGGCCGAGGAAGACCACCGTCGTCACCCGTGCCGCCAGCAGGCCCGCCCGCTCGCCCCACCCCCGCGCCCGCCGTGACAGCACCGGCGCCACGTCCCGCGTGAACACCGCCGCGATGGCGTTCGCGTCGGAGGAGCACATGGCCATGGTGTGCGAGAAGAAGCCGACGACGACCAGGCCCAGCAGCCCGTGGGGGAGGAGCTGTTCGGTCATCAGGGCGTACGCGTCCGAGCCGTCCGGCTTCCGGGCGTGGACCAGCAGCGGGGCGGTCCACATGGGGAAGAACAGCACCACCGGCCACACCAGCCACAGCAGCGCCGAGAGCCGTGCGGAGCGGGCGGCCTCGCGGGGCGTGCGCGTCGCCATGTACCGCTGGGCCTGGTTGAGCATCCCGCCGTTGTACTCGAACAGCTTGATGAACAGGAACGCCAGCAGGAACACCGTCCCGTACGGTCCCGCCAGCGGCTCCCCGTGGCCGCGCAGCGCGGGCTCGTCGAAGGCGCCGAACACCCCGATGTCCCGGTCGCCCAGCTTCAGCACCACCGCGACGAACATCGCCACCCCGGCCAGCAGCTGGATGACGAACTGGCCGAGTTCGGTCAGCGCGTCCGCCCACAGCCCGCCGATCGTGCAGTACACGGCGGTCACCGCGCCGGTGACGAGGATGCCCTGGTTCAGCGAGGCGCCGGTGAAGACCGACAGCAGGGTGGCGACCGCCGCCCACTTCGCGCCCACGTCCACGATCTTCAGCAGCATCCCGGACCAGGCCAGCGCCTGCTGGGTGGTGAGGTCGTACCGGTTCTTGAGGTACTCCAGCGGCGAGGACACCCCCAGCCGGGACCGCAGCCGGTTGATGCGCGGCGCGAACAGCCGGGAGCCGATGGCGATGCCGAGCGCGATCGGGAACGACCAGGTGACGTACGAGGTGACCCCGTAGGTGTAGGCGATTCCCGCGTACCCGGTGAACATCACCGCGCTGTAGCCCGACATGTGGTGCGAGATGCCGGACAGCCACCACGGCATCCGGCCCCCGGCGGTGAAGAAGTCCCCCACGTCGTCCACCCGCCGGTGCGACCAGAACCCGATCGCCACCATCACGCCGAAGTAGCCGATCAGCACCACCCAGTCGAGACCGTTCATGTGTCCCCTCCCAGGGTCCGGCCGCCGGCGTCAGCCAGTCAGGCATGTGAACTCTGGGTTTGAACATGGACGCGCGGCAAGGAACCGTCGAGTCAAGGGGAGGCAAAATCGTTCGGTTCCCTGACTTCGGTTCAGAGATGTGAACGACCAGCCTGGTTACTTCAGTTCGTCCGGGCAGTGCGTTCCGCGCGGCAGCTGGTAGGGCGCGGCCAGGTGGTAGGTCCCCGCCCTCGGCGCCAGCAGCACCGTCCACCGGTCGCCGGACGCGTCCACCGGGGTCTCCCGGAGACACCCGTTGACGTTGACGAACGACTTGGGCGACCCCTCCGGCCGCCGCTTGGACTCCTCGGTCTCCTGCGGCGGAGCCAGGCTCTTGCCGTGCTCGTCCACCACGCTCAGCCACGGCGAGTACGGCACCCGGACCAGAATCCGCCCCGGCTCCCGCACGTCCAGCGTCATCTCGCCCTGCTCCGCCCGCCGCACCACCGCGTTCGGCTCGGCCATCGGCGCCGGGTCCGTCACCCGGTAGAGCTGCCAGTTGGAGTCGCTCCAGATCCGGTCCAGGTACGGCATCCCGCGCAGCACCAGCTGCCGCTCGCGCAGCCCGCCGTCCCCGTCCGGGTCGTCCACCCTCGGCAGCACCACGTACCGCACGGCCCACCGCTGGAGCCACTCGTGGTAGTTCGCCGAGTTGAGCGTGTCGTCGTAGAAGAGCGGGTTGCGCTCCATGTCGGCCTGGCGGTTCCAGCCGCGCGCCAGGTTGACGTACGGCGCCAGCGCGGACGCCTCCCGGTGCGAGCGCGCCGGGATCACCTCCACCCGGCCCTTCTCCGCGTCCACCCGCTGCAACTGGTGCACCAGCGGCGCCAGCTCACGCGCCCAGGACGCGGCCGGGGTCGTGTGGATCACGTCGTCCACCGACTTGAACCCGATCCAGCCGACGAACCCGGCGAACGCCAGCACCGTCACGTACCAGCGGCGCGACCTGGGGGCCGTGAACGGCAGCGCGGCCACCAGGGCCACCCCCGCGAACAGCATCGGCAGCCGTGAGATGTTCGAGCCGATCTGTGAACTGATCAGCCAGACCAGGACCACGCTCAGGCTGTACACACCCGCCGTCAGCCTGACGGTGATCCACTCCTTGGGCACCAGGAACAGGCACAGCAGCCCGTACAGCAGCGGCATGACCACCGAGCCGAACGTCATCGGCTGCGTCCCGGAGAACGGGAACAGCCACGCCGACGCGGCCACCACCACCGCCGGCGCCAGCCCCAGCGCGAACGCGCCCGGCCGCCGCTTCTGCAGGAACAGCGCGACCGCCACCAGCCCCACGAACAGCCCCGCCACCGGCGACGCCATCGTGGCCAGCGCGGCCAGCGGCGCCGCCGCCAGCGCCTTCGCCCAGCGCTTGTACCGCCCCCGGTACGGCCAGCAGCACACCACCGCCACCGCGCCCGCAGCGAACAGCGCCGCCAGTGCGTACATCACCCAGCCGGACACCGCCCCGCCGAGCAGCGCCAGGATGCCCGCCAGGGCCGCCAGCGGCGCCGCGGCCATCGGCTTGGCCCAGCGCTCGTACCGGCCCTCGTACGGCCAGCAGAACACCGCCGCCACCGCGCCCAGCGCGAAGAGGGTGCCGAGCCCGAAGGTCACCCGGCCCGAGACGGCGTTCCCCAGCAGCGCGAACACCCCGGCCAGCGCGGCCCACAGCGGATTGCGCACCGCCCGGCTGCGCACCAGGATCATGGTCAGCAGGGCCGCCGAGCCGGTACCGGCGATCATCATCGTGGTCCGCACCCCGAGCACGGACATCAGGTACGGCGAGACCACGCTGTACGACACCGGGTGCATGCCGCCGTACCAGGCGAGGTTGTACGCCGAGTCGGGGTGCCGGCCGACGAACTCCGCCCACGCGTCCTGCGCCGCGAGGTCGCCGCCGCTGTTGGCGAACGTGAAGAACCAGATGATGTGCAGGACGCCCGCGAGCAGGGTCACCGACAGCACGGGGTGCCTGCGCGCGCGGGCGCGGAGGGCGCTCAGGGTGCTCGCCGTGCTCTTCGCGGGCGGGCCGGGTATCCGGGGGCCGGACGCCGGGTCCGGCTCGGCGTTCTCGGCGCGCTTCGGCTCGGTTGTCGCCACGTCAGGCACTCCCCGTGTCCCGTCTTCCGTTCTCGGCCCTCTGCGCGGCCTGGCGCGGCCCTCGGTGACCTGCCCCGTTTCGTGACGCTAGCACGCACCCCGCCGCCCGGCTCCCGAGGCGGGAGCGCGGACGGCGGGGTGCGGATACGGCGGGTGCCCCGGGGGCCTGCGCGGGGGTCAGCCGATGCGGGTCAGCTTGGCTCCGAGGCCCGGTTCGGCCAGGTCCGCGCGGAGCGCCACCGGCACCTTCACCGCGCCGGCCGACGAGCCGTCGCCCACGGTCAGCGAGCCGACCTCGGTACCGGCCTTCGCGGTGTGCGGGATCGTGCCCGAGGTGAAGGACAGCCGCACCTTCAGGCCCGCCCAGCCGGCCGCCTTCACGTCCTCGGTGACCTCGACCGGGGTCCGGCCGCCCAGGCCGTCGTCCACGTATCCGACGACCGTGCCCTTCTTCAGCACCGTCTCCGACTTCAGCGCGCCCTGCGCGGCCCGGATCAGCGCGTCGCTGTGGTCCAGCGCGGCGCTCAGGATGGTGTTCTCCCGGCCGCCCGGCGGCTGCCGCAGCACCGCGCCGATGACCATCCGGGTCTCGCCGCCGACGTCCTGCTTCGCGGCGAAGACCAGGTTGCCGAGGGCGGAGGTGGTGGTGCCGGTCTTGATGCCGACGACGTTGTTGTGTCCGACGAGCTGGTTCCAGTTGGAGTGGTACGTGCCCTTGTAGTCGGTGTACGACATCATCGCCGCGACCTCGCGGAACGCGGGCTGCTGCATCGCCGCCTTGGCCAGCTTCACCTGGTCGGCGGCCGTGCTGACGGTGGAGTTCGTCAGACCCGAGGGGTCGGTGTACGTCGTCCCGCTCATGCCGAGGCCCTTGGCGGCGGCGTTCATCTTCGCCACGAACGCCTTCTCCGAGCCGGCGTCCCAGCGGGCGAGGAGGCGCGCCACGTTGTTCGCGGACGCGATCAGCACGCCCTCCAGCGCCTCCCTCTGGGTGATCTTGTCACCCTGCGTGACGTCGACGGTGGACTCCTGGCCCGCCTTCGACTGGTCCTGCGCCGCCTTGTCGATCGCGATCTTCGGGCCCTCGGCGCCGCTCTTCAGCGGGTGGTCGCGCAGGATCAGGTACGCGGTCATCACCTTCGCCACACTGGCGATCGGCACGGGCTTGCCGGAACCGGAGGAGCCGAACGAGCCGATGCCCTGCACGTCCAGCGCGGCCTGGCCGTCCGCCGGCCACGGGATGTCCGGCTTGCCGCCCTGGAAGGTGTAGCTGTCCTTCGCGGTCAGCGCGAGCGTGGGCTGCGGCAGGGCGCGCATCGCCTGGACGACGCCCAGGATCACCACCAGCAGGATCACCAGCGGCGTCCAGATCTTCACCCGCCGCACCAGCGTGCGTACGGGGGTCTCCGGCGGGGGCGGCGTGTTCGTCAGCTCCGCCAGCAGGTCCAGCGGCGGCTTCGGCGGCAACGGCTGCTGCGTCGTCCGCTCCGGCCCGACCTGCGGCACGGCCCGCGTCTCCTCGACGCGTGCCGACGGCCCCTTGAGGTCGGGCTTCAACGCCACGAACTTGCTGGTCCGCTCGGCCTCTTGCTCCGCGGGAGCGGGCTTCGCCTTCCCCCCGACCTTGAGCATGGTCGTCGGCTGATCCACCTGCGGCTTCTTGGCAGCGGGGGACTTGAGCGCGGTGGTGGGGGTGTCCACGGGCTTACCGGGCGCCTTGGCGGCGGACTCGGCATCGCCCCGGGGGGCGGGGAGGGGAGTGCCCTTGGGCTCGGCGGCGGGCTTGGTGGCGCCCTTGCCCGCGCCGGGGGCGCCCTCGGACTTGCCCTTGTCGTCCTTGGCGGAGCCGGGGGCGGCCTCAGGGGCCGGGGTGCCGGTGCCCGTACCGGAGCCGTCGGCTGAGCCGGAGGCGGCCTTCCCGGCGTCCTCGGTGTCGTCCTCGTCGGCCGGTCCGGCGTCGTCCTTAGCGGCGGCGACGGCGGCGCCCGCGGCGACGGCCGTGCCCGCGTCCTCGGAGGCGGAGCGGGAGTCATCCTCGGTGGCCCTGCCGGTCTCGGCGGCCGGGGCGTCCTCGGCGGAGTCGGCGGTGCTCTCGTCGTCCTCGGCGGAACGGGCGGTGTCCTCGGCGTCCGTGACGCCGGCGGCCTTACCCGCGCCCTCGGGGGCGGCCCCTGAGCCGCTCTTGGGGGAGTCGTCGGTCCTGGCGGCCGGGGCGTCGTCGGTGTCGTCCTCGGCGGCCTCGGCAGCCGGGACGGCGGCGCCTGCGGCGGGGGCGCTGTCCGCGTCCTCGGGGGCGGAATCCGAGTCACCCTTGGCGGCGGGTGCGGAGGCATCCGTCTTGGCGCCCTCGGCAGCCGAAGTGCCGGTGCTCTTCCCGGAGTCGTCGGCAGCGCCGGAGGCGGCCTCTTCGGCGTCCTCGAAGGAGGAGCCCTCGGCGCCACCCTGCGCGGCCGGGGCCGCGGTGCCCTCGTCGTCGGAGGAGGAAACCCCGGTGCCGTCCTCGACGTCGTCCTTCTCCGCCCCCTCGGCGGAGCCGGCCTCGCGGGAGTCCTTGAACGTGTCGTCAGGTACGGCGGCGGCAGCGCTCCCGGCGCTCTCGGAGGTGCCGGAACCTTCCTCCGCGGCACCCTTCCCCGACCCGTCGGCAACCTTCCCCGTGCCGGCCGAACCCGCTGCGGACGCAGCCGACTTGGCCTTCGCCGAACCCCCGAAGGGAGGCCGTACCCACGCCGAGACCGCCTCGCGGAGTTCCTCGTCCTCCACGGAACCCGCTGAACCGACGGAGTCTTCGTGCTGCTTCGACCTGTCGGGGGACTCGCCCGCCACCGATGCCTCCTTGATGCGCCGCACGCGCCCTCGCGCGCCCTGTCCGAACCATGTACCAGTGTCCTGTGTGGGGGGTCGCCCGTAGTGGCAGACGAGAACGACATACCTGCCGGTTCCCCCACGAACCAGGCAGGCGCTCTCGACAGATGAATGTGAGAGGCGTCACCCTGTCATTCATCCACGCGGGGAGGCATGGATGGGCAGGAGCCGCAGAACACTTCCGGAAGAGCTTCTGATGCTCGCACTGGACCCGGCCACGGGTACCACTGCGCAGCCGCAGTCGCTCGACCTCGGTCTGGCCGGTGCGCAGCTAGTGGAGCTGGCGCTGGCCGGACGGATAGCCCCAGACGGGGATCGTATCGCCGTGGTGGTGCCACGGCCGACAGGAGATCCGACTCTGGACTGCGCGTTGGAGCTGCTGCGAAGGCGCGGCGCTCCGGTACGGGCCGTCCATTGGATAGGCGGGCCCCGGCTGGGCCTGCGCCAGACCTATCTGTCGCACCTGGAAAGGTGCGGCATGGTGGCCGCCGTACCGGGCCAGATGTGCGGCGTGCTGCCGACCACGCGGTACCAGGCGACGGACACCACCATCAGCCGGGAGATCCGCGGGAGGCTGGACTCCGCGATCCGCACCGGCGTACCACCGGACCCACGGACCGCCGCGCTCGCCGCGCTGGCCCACGCGGTCGGCCTGGGCAAGCACCTGTACCCGGGGAACGAGGGACGCTCGTCCCGCTCCCGGCTCAGGGACCTGATCCGGCACGACCCGATGGGCGGCCTGGTCGCGCACGCCGTGATGGACGTGCAGAACGGCGTGGGCGCCCAGCCGAGGCGCGGCCAGGCTCCGGCCGGCCGGCCGGCCGGACCGGGGG
>NZ_WWKH01000445.1:0-7687 GCF_009865595.1 Streptomyces sp. SID1328
TTCCGGAGCGGCGGGCGGCAGGGGGGTGCTCTATTGGCCTCCCGCCCCCAAGTAGTGCAGGACGGCCAGTACCCGGCGGTGGTCTGCGTCTGCCTTGGGCAGGTCCAGCTTCATCAGAATGTTGTTGATGTGTTTGGCGACGGCGCTTTCGCTGATGACGAGTTGGGTGGCGATGCCCGCGTTGGAGCGGCCTTCGGCCATGAGGGCGAGGACTTCGTGCTCGCGGGGGGTCAGGCGGGTCAGCGGGGTGTTCGTGCGGCGTACCAGGAGTTGGGCCACCACTTGGGGGTCCAGGGCGGTGCCGCCGTTCGCCACTCGGCGGAGGGCCTCGATGAACTCCTCAACATCGGCGACCCGTTGCTTGAGGAGGTAGCCCACGCCGCTGGTGTTGGCGGCGAGGAGGTCGGTGGCGTAGCGCTCCTCGACGTACTGGGAGAGGAGGAGCAGGGCCGTGGAAGGGTGGGTGCGGCGAATGGTCAGTGCGGCGCGTACCCCCTCGTCCGAGAAGCCGGGCGGCATACGGACGTCCACCAGCGCGAGGTCGGGGCAGTGCTCCTCGACCGCGGCCAGCAACCCCTCCGCGTCGCCCACCTCGGCGGCCACTTCGAAGCCGGCCATCTCCACGACCTTGGCCAGGCCCATCCGCAATAGGACGGAGTCCTCGGCGATCACCGCGCGTCGCACAGTGGACTCTTCGTTCATGGTGCCGGGCACGGCAACTCCACGCTCATCATGGTCGGTCCCCCTACAGGACTGCTCATCCGGAATGTTCCATCGACCGACCGCACCCGCTGGGCGAGCCCCGTCAGGCCGGTTCCGTCGGCGGGGTCGGCGCCGCCCAGGCCGTCGTCCGTGATCGCCACCCGCAGTATCCCGCCCATGAGGGTGACCGTCACATCCGAACGGGTCGCCTCCCGCGCGTGCTTGGCGATGTTCGCCAGTGCCTCGGAGACGACGAAGTAGGCGACAGCTTCCACCGTCGGCGCCGGCCGCCGTGGCAGGTCCACCCGCAGCCGTACGGGCAGCGGGGCGCGGGCCGCGAGCCCCGACAGGGCGGCGTCCAGGCCGAGTTCGTCCAAGACGGCGGGGTGCAGTCCGCGTACGAGGTTGTTCAGCTCCTCGATTGCTTCCTTGGCCTCCCGGTGTGCCGTTTCGATCACCTCACGCGCCTCTGGCGGCAGGCCCACCAGTGTGGCCTTGGCCAGACCGAGGTTCAGTGCGAGGGAGACGAGGCGCTGCTGCGCGCCGTCGTGCAGATCCCGCTCGATACGCCGCCGTTCCGCGTCCGCCGCGTCGACCACCCCCGCCCGGCTCTCGGTGAGGTCCTCGACCCGTCGCGCCAGGTCCTCCTCCCTGCTTCGGCCCAGCAGGGAGGGACCGACATGGCTCTCGAGGCGAACCAGGGCGGCGGCCAGGGCGGGAACGGTGGCCAGCGCGACCAGGCCCGCCGCGCAGAGATACGCGGCTTGCGTGGAGAGACCGAGGTGTTCGATCCGCCATTGCCACGGTAGGGCGTAGACCCATACCGGGGTCAGTGACGCGGCCGCTCCGACCGCCAGCAGTCCTGCCACCAGCGCTTCGAGCCCGCCCAGCAGCGCACCGGACAAGAAGTGGTAGCCGAGCTGACGCCATGGCCGCCGCCATCCCGGCCGGGGTATGTCGAGCCCGAGAAACCGCCGGAAACGCCAGTGCTGGGCCACGGTCAGCGCCGGTACGCAGACCGCTGTCACCACCGTGGAGACCCCGAGGAGGACCGGCGCGCCAGCGTCTCCTCCCACGACGCACTCCCAGACGAGGCCAAGGTCTGTGAAGACCAGAAGCCCCATGAGGAGGTGAAGCGGTGCCCCCAGGGCGAGGAAGGAGATGTCGCGCGTCAGGCGCGTAAGCGCTCGCCGCAGCCGGGGCGGGATCTTCATGGGTCCCACCGTAGGCGCCGGTCCAGGTGGTCATCCATGCATCTTCCATCCCTGGCTGGGGTGCAGCCAGTGCCACCCCGGGACGGACAGCGGTGTTACTGACTCCGCTCGGCGGACACCCGAGGGTTGATCGCGGGCCCGACGGTCGGGTTCCCGCAGCCGGAAGGAGTCCCGGACGTGGCTCTCATCTCCCGCACCTCCACGGGCAGCGCTGTTCACGCCCGCGTACTCATGGGCGCCGGTCTCGCCCTGCTGCCCTGGCTCGGCTACCTGGCCGGCACCCTGCCGCCCCCCGAGGCAGCCGCCTGGGTCGTTCTCGACGCGCTGGAGGCCACCGCCCTGCTCACCGCCGGGAGTCGCCTGCTGCACCACGACCCCCGCCACCGCGCCCCCGCTGCCGCGGCGGCGGTACTCCTCCTCGCCGACGCCTGCATCGACGTCGCCACCTCTCCACCCGGCCCGCAGCTGGCCCTCGCCGTAGCCATGGCGATGGTCGCGGAACTTCCGCTCGCAGCCCTGTGCGTGGCGCTGGCCGCACGCCCTACATGCCGGTCCGCCCGTCGACCAGCTCGCGTACGACGTCCAAGTGACCGTTGTGCCGGGACGTTTCCTCGATGAGGTGGAGGAGGACCCAGCGGAGGTCGACGTGGTCGCCGTTGCTGATGGGGCGTTTGGCGGGGGTGCTCAGGTCGTGGGTGGAGACGAGGTGGCGGTAGCGGGCGCTCTGGGACTCGTAGTCGGCCAGGAGTTGGGGCAGGGGGATGTCGACCGCCGTGCGCATTTCGGGGTCGGGGTCTTCGTCGGTGGCCTCGGTGAGGGGGCCTGCCGGGTCCTCCCCCAGGAACATGACTTCGAACCAGTGGTGTTCGACCCAGCGCAGGTGGCTGATCAGGCCGCACAGGGTCATCAAGGGGGAGTCGGGGAGCGGGGCCCGGCGGGCGTCTTCGGGGGAGACGCCCTCGCACTTGGCTCGCGCGGTGTCGCGGGCGTAGTCGAGGAATGTGGTCAATTGGGTGCGCTCGTCCCAGGTGGGAGGCGTGTCGGTCTGCCGAGTCATGGCGGAACCGTAAGCCGGACACCCGCTCCCGCGCACGTCAATTTCTTCTTGACGCTCCATCGTCGTCAACTTAGTCTTGACGCATGAGTCCACTCGACATCAATCTCGCCGACCTGATCGCCCGACTCGACGAAGAACTCCCCGACGCCGGCGACCTCGCCCACGTCAGCGAAGCGCGGCTGCGGGCGCAGACCCTGTCCGATCTCGGGGATCAGCTCATCGACCACTACGTGAGCAAGGCCAAGCGGTCCGGGGCGTCCTGGACCGAGATCGGGGACGCCATCGGGGTGTCCAAGCAAGCGGCGCAGCAGCGGCACGCGCCGACGCCGTTCGAGCGGTTCACCCACCTCAACCGGCACGGCATCGTGCTGGCGCAGGAGGCCGCGCGGACGCACAGGCACGACGCGATCGGCACCGAGCACCTGCTCCTCGGCCTGCTGGGGGAACCGCAGGGCCGGGCGTACGAGACGCTGCTGGCGCGGGCCGGGTCGGAGCAGCGGGTGCGGGACGCGGTCGCGGCGGTGCTGCCGCCGACCGGGGCAAAGGCCCTGCGGGGGCACATCGCGTTCCGCGAGGAGAGCAAGGCGGCCATCGAGCGGGCGCGGGACGCGGCGGCCGAGCTGGGTCACGACTGGGTCGGCACCGAGCACATGCTGCTGGGGCTGATCCGCGTCGAGGACAGTCCAGCGGCCCAGGTCCTGCGTGAACTCGGTTTCACGGCCGAGGAGTTGCGGGAGACGGTCGCCGCTCGGGGCGAGCGCTAGGCGTTACGCGTTCCAGAACGAGGTCAACGCCTCGATCACCGCTTCGGGTTCGTACACGTTCGGCGAATGGCCGCCGCCCATGATCTCCGTGTAGCGAGCGCCCAACCTCCTTGCCATCGCGGCCGCTTCACGCTCCGGCCAGGTCTCCTCGGGAGTGCCGAACACGACCGACAGGGGAATGCCGCAGCCGCGCAGCGCCTCGGTGCGGTCCGGCTCGGTGATCATCTGCTCGGCGGCCAGGCGCAGGGCCTCCGGGGCGTTGCGGGCCCAGCGGTCCGAGAGGAAGGAGAGCACCTCCTCGGAGATCCCGCCGTCCTCCGGGCGGAGGAACGGCCACAGATCCGGGACCGGAGTCGTGCGCAGGGCGTCCAGCAGGAGGCGCAGACGCTCCCGTGTCGACGCCGACACGGCCGCCGGGCCGAAGTTCAGCAGCGTCAGCGAGGCCCAGGTGTCCACAGCGGAGTCCAGCACGGCCAAGCGCGACACCAGCCCCCCGTACGAGTGCCCCACCAGATGTACCGGCCCGAGCACTCCCGCCAGCGCGGTCACGTCCGACGCCAGATCCTCCGGCGCGTACGACGGAGCCTTGGACGCCGGGCCCGTCTCGTACTGGCCCCGCTGGTCGATGGCGACGACCCGGTAGCCCGCCTCGGCCAGGCCGGGCAGCAGCGGCAGGAAGTCCTCCTTGCTGCCGTTGAAGCCCGGCACCAGCAGGGCCGTACCGCGCGGGGCCGGGGGAGCGGCCGTGAACGCGGCGAAGGTTCCCCGGTCGGTGTCCAGGCGCACGCTCCGGACGCTGTCGGGGCGGGCGATCGAGAGGATCTGGCTCATGGAGGTGATGGTACGTAAGGCCCGTCCCGGGGATGGACCCCCTCTTGACGCGGCGTCCGGCGCGGGCCGACACTCCAAGCCGGGGAAGTCCAGCGAACAGGTGGGGACGCATGACGCGCCTGGAGACGGTGACCGGCCGCAGCGGCCGCACGCCGTTGCGCGCCCCCCTCCTCACCTCCCGCCTGCACATCGACCTGCTGCGCGTGTGCAGCGCCATCGGACCGCGCCTCTGACCCGGGCCCTCGCCCGTCCACGCGCCCTCCTCGTCACTCCTCGCCCGACGTCAGCCGCCGCTGTTCCCGCAGGCGCGCGCCCGCGCGCGCCCTCGCCCCTGGGGAGACGTACGTATGCCCATCACCGCGCCGACCGCCCTTCCGACCGTCCGGCACAGCTCCGCCTTCCGGGGGCGGCTCGGCCAGGACCCCCACAGCGGCCACCACGCCGTGCCGCACCGCTACCGGCTCCACCTCTCCACCGCCGACCCCGACGGACTGCGCCTCGCCATCGGCCACAGCCTGCTCGGTCTCGACACGAGCTGTCCGGTCACCCTGCTCCCCGCCGTCCCCGACGCCCCGGACGGCAGCCACACCGCGCTCCGCCCGCTCTACGAGGCCAGCGCGCACCGCTACTCCGGCCCGGCGCCCGCCCCCGTGCTCAGCGACGCCTGGTCGGGACGGATCGTCAGCACCCACGCGCCCGACATCCTGCGCGACCTGGACCTCTTCCCGCCCGCCGGTGGCGACCCGCTGCGGCCCTGCGGCTGGGAGTCCACCATCGACGCCGTGGAACGGCTCTGCGCCGAGGGCATCGAACAGGCCGCGCAGCGGGCCGGCCGCGCCGACGAGGACCCGGCCGGCCGGGCCGCCGCGCTGGAGGTGCTCCTCGACACCCTGTCCCGGCTGGAGCGCCGGCTGACCGGGGAGGAGTACCTGGCCGGGGGCCGGCTCACCGCCGCGGACATCGACCTCTGGGTCTCCCTGGTCCAGCTCGACACCGTGCACCGCTGCCACCTCGACGCCTCCGCCGTGCACCGGATCACCGGCCTCACCGCGCTGTGGTCGTACGCCCGCCGCGTCGCCGCCCACCCCGCCTTCGGCACCCACCTCGACCTCGACGGCATCGCCCGCCGCCACCACGGCCACTGCCAGGGTCTCGAAGCCGCGGGAGCCGCCGTGCAGATCCTCGACTGGGCGGCCCACGCCAACAGGAAGAACTAGGGGGTCTCTCCCCGATGTTCGCGGGCCCGCAGCCCCTCGCGGACGCGGCGGGCTGATCCGCGAAGACCGGGAAGACACCCCCTAACCCACCGCGTCCACCAGAACGGCCAGGGCGCCCGCCAGCCGGTCCAGGCCCGGTCCGGGCGGGCCGCCGGGCTCGGTCATGTACGTGTCCCGGCGGATCTCCACCATCAGCGCGCTCACCCGCCGCTCCCGGCCGTAGTGCGCGAGGGGCACGTACGTCCCGCTGAACGGACTGTCCAGACCCGTCTTCCCGTACGGCGAGAACGCCGACCGCGCCGCGGCCGTCAGCCCCGGCGGGGTGTGGAAGGCGTCCGTACCGAGGCACACCGCGGGGCGCGGCCCCTCGCCGTGCAGCTCGTACGGCAGCGGGCGGGACGGGTAGGAGTGGACGTCGATCACCACCGCCCGCCCGGTCGCGGCCAGCCGGTCCGACACCGCCTCGGTGATCGCGCGGGCGTACGGCTCGAAGTACCGCTGGATCAGCGGCCCTTGGTCGGTGTCCTGGGCCCGCAGGGGTTCCCGGTGCGTGGTGCGCGTGTACACCGCGCCCATGCCCACCGCGCGCATCTCCTCCCGCTCGTCCGGGAACCGCTCCGGGTCCACCACCAGCCGGGACAGCCGGTTCACGAACCGCCACGGCCGCACCCCTGCCAACTCGGACGCGCGAAATGCCAGTTCCGCTGTGTGCGCGTCCGTGATGTGGTCCAGCTCCCGCTCCAGGGCGACGTCGTCGAGCAGCAGCCCCGCCCGCACCTCCGCCGGGACGGCCCGCGCGGAATGCGGTACGTGCAGCAGCACCGGTGATGCCGGGTCACCCGGCAGCAGCTCGAACGAAGGCTCGGACACATCGGCTCCCAGGGATCAGCGCAGCAACTCGGCCACCAGTCTGCCAACCTGCTCCGTCTCGATCAGGAACCCGTCGTGCCCGTACGGCGACTCCACCACCCGCACCGCGTCCGCCGACGGGATCAGCGCGGCCAACTCCCGCTGCTGGCACAGCGGATAGAGCCGGTCGGAGTCCACCCCGGCCACCAGGGCCGACGCCCGCACCGCCGCCAGCGCCGAGCGTGTACCGCCCCTTGCGCGCCCCACGTCGTGCGCGTTCATCGCCTCGGTCAGCACCACGTAACTCCCCGCGTCGAAGCGGCGGACGAGCTTCTCCGCATGGTGGTCCAAGTACGAGCCCACCTGGTAACGACCCCCGTGCCACGGGTCCTCCGCGCCCTGCGGAGCCCGGCCGAACCGGGTCTGGAGTTCCGCCTCCGCGCGGTAGGTCACGTGGGCCAGACGGCGGGCCAGGCCGAGTCCGTCCACCGGGCCGCGGGCGGCGGAGTGGTAGTCGCCGCCCCGCCAGTGCGGGTCGGCCCGGACGGCCCCCAACTGGACCTCCGCCCAGGCGATCTGCTCGGCGCTCGCCGAGGCGGTCGTGGCCAGCAGCAGGAGCGCGCCGACCCGCTCCGGGTACGACACCGCCCACTCCACCGCCCGCATACCGCCCATCGAGCCGCCGACGACCAGCGCCCACCGCTCGATCCCGAGGGCGTCCGCGAGCCCCGCCTCAGCCGCCACCTGATCCCGCTGGGTCAGGAACGGGAACGCCCCGCCCCAGGCCCGGTCGGTACCCGGCCGGGGAGAGGCCGGGCCGGTGCTGCCCTGACAGCCGCCGAGCACGTTCGGCGCGACCACGAACCAGCGGTCGGTGTCCAGCGCCCGGCCCGGACCGACCAGCGCGTCCCACCAGCCGGGCGTGGGATGCCCCGGACCGGCCGGACCGGCCACATGGCTGTCGCCGGTCAGCGCGTGCAGCACCAGCACCGCGTTGGACCGGTCCGGCGCGAGCCGCCCCCAGGTCTCGAACGCCAGCCGCACGCCCGGCAG
>NZ_WWKH01000446.1:0-6378 GCF_009865595.1 Streptomyces sp. SID1328
TCCGGCCGGCCGAAGCCGCCGTGATCCGCGCGCTCGCGGTCCGCCCGGACGACGGCGGCGACGCCACCCGGGCGGCCGACCGGCCCGGCGGGATCGCCTGGTACGGCCCGGACCGGCTGGTCACCGAGTGCGTACGGACCGGCGAGGAGGTGCTCGTGCCGCGGGTGAAGGACGAGGACCTGCCGCGCATCGCCCGCTCCCCCGAGGCCGCCGTCCTGCTGAGCCGGGCCGGGCTGCACTCGTACCTGGCGGTGCCGTTGATCGCGCGCGGCGAGATCCTGGGCGCGCTGGACCTGAAGCGGACCCGTAACCCGGAGCCCTTCGACGAGGACGACGTGCTGCTGGCGCGGGAGCTGGCGGCGCGGGCGGCGGTGCAGATCGACAACGCCCGCTGGTACCAGAACGCCCGGAGCACCGCGCTGACCCTCCAGCGCAGCCTGCTGCCGAGCCATCCGCCGGTGACGGCGGGCCTGGAGGTGGCGTCCCACTACCAGCCGGCCGGGTCCACCAGCGAGGTCGGCGGTGACTGGTTCGACGTCATACCGCTGGACGGCGACAAGACGGCGCTGGTGGTCGGCGACGTGATGGGCAGCGGCATCAGCGCGGCCGCCACCATGGGCCTGCTGCGCACCGCCACCACCACGCTCGCCTCTCTCGATCTCGATCCGTCACTGCTGCTGGAGCAGCTCGACAAGGCCACGGCGGCGACCGAGCACTCCATCGCCACCTGTGTGTACGCCGTGCACGACCCCCGGCAGCGACGGTGTCTGATCACCAACGCCGGGCATCTGCCGCCGGTGCGGATACGGCCGGGCCGCGCGCCGGAGCTGCTGGAGCTGCCCACGGGGGTGCCGCTGGGGGTGGGCGGGGTGGAGTTCGCCACCGTGACCGTCGACTTCGAGCCGGGCGACGAGCTGGTGCTGTACACCGACGGTCTGGTGGAGACCCGCAGTCACTCGCTGGACGAGCGGCTGGCACGGCTGCTGGACCTGCTGGAGGGTGCCTCGGAGCGCCCCCTGGAGGAGGTCTGCCAGGAGCTCCTGGCGACGCTGTACGAGCCGGACAACCACGACGACGTGGCCGTGCTCATCGCGCGGGCCCGCCACCTCTCGTAGGCCCGCAGGCGCACATCACCGTATGCCGATCACCACATGGGCGTCCCACTCAGGTGAGACCGCCACATGTGCGGCCAGACCAGCCTGTCTGAAGGCCGCCGTGGCGGCCGGCGCCTGACGGGCGCTGGTCTCGGAGAGCAGGCAGCCGCCGGGGGCCAGCCACTGGGCCGCTCCGGCGGCGACCCGGCGCAGGACGTCGAGTCCGTCGGGGCCGCCGTCGAGCGCGACCGCGGGTTCGTGGTCGCGGGCCTCGGCGGGGAGCAGGGGGACCTCGGCGGTGGGCACATAGGGCACATTGGCGGTCAGGATGCCGATCCGGCCGCGCAGTCCGGCGGGGAGCGCCGCGTAGAGGTCGCCGGTGTGGGCGTGGCCCCCGTGGGGGGCGAGGTTGTGGCGCGCGCAGCGTACGGCGGCGGGGTCGATGTCGGCGGCGTGCACCTCGGCGCCGTCGAGCGCGACGGCAAGGGCCGCCCCGAGCGCGCCGGAGCCGCAGCACAGGTCCACGACCACACGGGCGCCGGGCGCCTGGGAAAGGGCCTGGTCGACGAGGAACTCGGTGCGGCGGCGGGGCACGAAGACGCCGGGCCCCACCGTGATGCGCAGGCCGTGGAACTCGGCCCAGCCAAGGACGTGTTCGAGCGGGAGTCCGGAAGCGCGGGCCCCGGCCATCGCGGTGGCCTCTTCGGCGGTGCGGGCGGTGGCGAGGATCAGCCGGGCCTCGTCCTCGGCGAAGACGCAGCCGGCGGCGCGCAGGGCGGCGGTGAGGGACGAGGGGTCGGCGAGCGGAGTCGGGGATGCGGGCACGGTGGCCATAAGAGCCTGGAGCCTTTCGGGGACCTGGGGCCTCAGGGCGCTCCCGCGGTCACCGTCGCGTTGTCCGTACCGTCACACGGCACGGGCGCGAGGGGAGAGCGCCCTGGCTGACACAGCGTTGATGGGTCTCACCTCCTCGGTCGCACCGGCCGCGCACTCCGCGCGACCGGACGGCCACCATACCGTGCCCGGTCTCCGGGCGGACCGGGTCCCTGGCGCGGCCGGTGGCCGTACCCGCGTCGTGGCTCAGACGGCCACGCTTTCCTCGGTCTCCTCCTCGGCCTCGCGCTCGGCCTCCCGTGCGGCCTCGGCGGCGGGGGTCTCCCGGGCGTCCGGCGCCTGCGCAGGGGCCCGGCGGCCGGGGCGCTCCCAGAGGGCGGCGATCCCGGTGACGGCGATGCCGACGACCAGCCAGACCACCAGCGTCCACACGTCGCGGGCGATGCCGTCGTCGCCGAAGTACAGCAGCGAGCGGATGCCCTCGACGAACCCGGCGCCGTTCCAGAAGGCGTGCAGGGTGCCGAAGAAGCCGTTCTGCAGCTCGGGCCGGAACAACCCGCCGGAGCTGGTGAAGTTCAGCATCACGAACAGCACCATCATGGCCAGCGTGGTCCAGCGCTTGAGGAAGGTGTGCAGGCCGACGCCGATGAGCAGGATGCCCGCCGAGTACAGCCACGCCATGGCCCACAGGGTGCCCAGGTCGTGGTGGGCCAGGTGGAAGACCGGTCCGGCGAGCAGGGCGCCGATACCGCCGACCACGGCGGCCGTACCGACCGCGATGAGCGCCCGTACCCGTACGGCGAGCGCCGCACCGGCAGCGCCGATGGCGGCGACGGAGGCGTAGGAGCCGATGCTGACGGCGATCAGCAGGAAGAACAGGCCCTGGCCGGTGGGGTCGTCGGACACCGGCTCGGCGATGTCGGTGACCTTCAGCGGGGCGCCCTGCTGTGCGGCGACCGGCGTGAAGACCTTCTCCACGGCGGTGGCGCCCATGTCGGACGCGGCGCTCGCCACGATCAGCTCGGGCTTATGTGCGCTGGGCACATAGGCGCCGGTGACATCCCGGTGCTCGACCAGCGCGACGGCGTCGGCGCGGGAGGAGACGGTGCGGACGTCCAGCTTGTCGCCCGCCGTGTCCTTCACCGTCTGCGCGAAGACCTTCGCCTCGGGTCCGGCGCCGACCACCGCCACCGGCATGTGGTGGGGCTCCGGGGTGACGAAGGCACCCATATAGGCGAGCCCCATACCTATGCACATCAGCAGGGGGGTGATCAGGTGCGTGAGCACATGACGCAGTGCCGGTGACTTCATCGACCGGAACCTCCAATGGTTGTCTTATACAACTCACGTTCAAGTTGTACTATACAACCAGAATCGTTCGAACGGGTCGGAGAACAGGTCGGAGGAGTTCCGTGAAGGGGTTCTCATGGCGAAGGTGATCTCATGACGGCGGCGGACGCGGCCGTCGAGACGATCCAGCGGGAGATGACGTCGTTCGCGCGCCGGGCCCGCGCCTCGGCGGGGCGCATGCATCCCGAGCTGTCGCTGGTGTCGTACACGCTGCTGGGGCATCTGGAGGAGCGCGGGGGCTGCCGGGCGACCGACCTGGCCTCGCACTACGCGCTGGACAAGTCGACGGTGAGCCGCCAGGTGGGCGCGCTGGAGCGGGCGGGGCTGATCGAGCGGCGGCTCGCCCCGGAGGACGCCCGCGTGCAGGTGCTCCATCTCACGGAGGCGGGCGAGGAGATCCTGGCCCAGGTGACGCGGAGCCGCCGGGCCGCCTTCCGGGAACGGCTCGCCGACTGGCCGGAGGACGACCTGGTCCGCTTCGCGGCCTACCTGGAGCGGTACAACGCGGGGTCCGCCGGACAGGCCGCCGGTTAGGACCCGAGGGGGACGCGCACCCCGAAGAAGCGGGTGTCCAGCCGGTGCCGGAAGCCCAGGGACTCGTAGAGGCGGATGGCGCCGGTGTTGCCCGCGCCGGTGTGCAGGAACGGGCGCTCGCCGCGCAAGCGGATGCCGTGCGCGACGGCGAGGATCAGCCGGGTGGCCAGGCCCTCGCCCCGGAAGGCGGGGTCGGTGCAGACGGCGCTGATCTCGGTCCAGCCCGGCGGGTGCAGCCGCTCCCCCGCCATGGCGATCAGCGCGCCGTCGCGCCGGATGCCGAGGTAGGTGCCCATCTCGATGGTGCGTGGCATGAACGGGCCGGGCTGGGTGCGCGCGACCAGGTCCAGCATCTCGGGCACGTCGGCCGGGCCGAGCGGCACCGCCTCCGGGTCCGGGGCGCCGGCCACGCCGTCGTCCGCCATCTGCACGCCGGCCACGTCGAAGGTGATCTCCCAGCCCTGCGGGGCCGCGCCCCGGTGACCGAGCAGGGGCACCTCGCCGCCGGGTCCGGCGAGCGCGGCGATCTCGGCCCAGTCGGCGGGCTCGGGCTCGTCGGGGAGGGCCAGCCAGGGCGAGACCTCGACCGGGTACCGGAGCACCCGCCCGTGCCGCTCGGCGAAGTGGGCGTGCGGGCCGGTGAGGGAGGCGCGGGCGGCGTTGTCGAGCGGGTGCGGGACCGTCGTCCCGGCGGAGTCGGGGGCCGCACCGGCCGGGCTGTCGGCCTCCCGGCCGTCGTTCCGCGTGGAGACGTACGCCTCGGGCATCCTCAGGTCCTCGTTCCGCTCGCTCTGCACCGGCGCGGCGGCGCGTCGGCACTTGTCCCCAAGTACGGCGGCGGGACGGCTATTCCCGAGGGCGTCCGGAGTGTGGCCGAGGTCGCGCGCCGGGGCACTGACCAGGGGCGGGGCGCCCTTGGCGGGAGCGTACGGTTGAGCCATGAACGTCACCCGAGGCTTCACGGGCCGTCGGCGCGTCTCCCGTCCCGGACTGCCTCCGGGGCAGTACGACGCGGGCGACGACTGGCCCGTCCTGTCCGCCGAGGTCACCCCCGACCTCGCGCCCGCCCACTGGTCCTTCCGCGTCGACGGCCTGGTGGAGCGCCCGCACACCTGGAACTGGGCCGAGGCGCACGCCCTGCCCGGCTCGGCGTACGAGGGTGACATCCACTGTGTGACCGGCTGGTCCAAGTTCGGTGTGCGTTTCGGCGGGGTCTCGCTGGACGCATTCCTCGCCGTGGTGGGGCCACATGTGTCCGCCACCCATGTGCTGGCCCGCTCCCACACCGGGTACACCGCGAATCTGCCGCTGACCGACCTCACCGGTGGCCGGGCCTGGATCGCCTGGGATCAGGCCGGTGTTCCGCTGGCCCCGGAGCACGGCGGCCCCGCCCGGCTGATCGTGCCGCATCTGTACTTCTGGAAGAGCGTGAAGTGGATCGCCGGCCTCACCCTCCTCGACCATGACGAGCCGGGCTTCTGGGAGGCCAACGGCTATCACGAGCGGGGCAACCCGTGGGAGGAACAGCGGTACCGCGGTGACTGAGCAGACGCACGGGACGCCGGGGACGCCCTCCGCTCCCCCGGCCCGCTTCGCGGTGCCCGGCCGTATCGCGGTGAGCGAGCAGGTGGCGGCCGCGTGGCAGACGGCCACGCTGACCGAGGTGCGGCGGGAGACGCCGTACGCGTCGACGTTCCGGCTCGCGGTGCCTCGGTGGGCGGGGCATCTGCCGGGCCAGCATCTGATGCTGCGGCTGACCGCCGAGGACGGATACGTGGCCCAGCGGCACTACTCCATCGCCTCCGCGCCGGAGGACTCCGGGCACATCGAGCTGACCCTGGACCGGGTACCGGACGGCGAGGTCTCGGGCTGGTTCCACACGGTGGCGCGGCCCGGTGACTCGATCGAGGTGCGCGGGCCACTGAGCGGCTTCTTCGCCTGGCCGGGCGACCGTCCGGCGCTGCTGCTGGGGGCCGGTTCCGGGATCGTCCCGCTCATGTCGATGGTCCGGCACCATCGCGCCCGGGGCCTGTCGGTGCCGCTGCGGATGCTGGTGTCGGCGCGCGGTCCGGAGGAGCTGATCTACGCCGGGGAGCTGGGGGCGGAGACCACGGCCGTGTTCACCCGGAGCGCTCCGGCGGGTGTGCCGGTGGGACGTATGTCGGCCGCACACGTGGCGCCGCTCCTGGCCGAGCGGCCCCCTGGTGGGTGGGAAGCCTATGTGTGCGGTTCCAACGGTTTCGCCGAGCACGCCTCCCGTCTGCTCGTGGCGGCCGGTCAGCCGGTGGACCGCATCCGCATCGAGCGCTTCGGCTGAGCCGCCGGCAGCTCGTGGTGCGCGGGATGCGCGAGGGGGCGCCGGGCTGGGTATCCGACGGGTGTGGAGATGCGTACTCGGTCGCACCGCCCGCGTCGGCGGCACAATCCGCTGCGGCGGCGGTCGGACGTGGTGGAGGCCTGGGTGGTGGTGGTCGTCGCCGTCCTGCTCTGCGTGGTCGCGCCGCTGACGGGGACGGTGGCCGGGCTGTTCACCTACGACCGCGCGCGGACGCACGCCGAGGAGCAG
>NZ_WWKH01000045.1:0-1563 GCF_009865595.1 Streptomyces sp. SID1328
GCCCTTCGGGCGACGACGCGAATGGTCAGACAGGACCTAGCACGGCTCCGCGCCCTGCCTCGCCGGTTCGCGGGCCGTCAGGACGCGGGGGCCCGCGTCCGTGATGGCCACCGTGTGCTCGGCGTGGGCCGCGCGGGAGCCGTCGTCGGTGCGCAGGGTCCAGCCGTCGGGGTCGGGGTGGTAGCCGTCCCGGCCGCCCGCGATCAGCATCGGCTCGATCGCCAGGACCATCCCGTGGCGCAGCGGCATGCCCCGGCCGGGGCGGCCCTCGTTCGGCACGCCGGGGTCCTCGTGCATCCTGCGCCCGATGCCGTGGCCGCCGAAGCCGGCGGGGATGCCGTACCCGGCGGCGCGGCACACCGTGCCGATGGCGTGGGCGATGTCGCCGATGCGGTTGCCGACGACCGCCGCCTCGATCCCGGCCGCCAGCGCCCGCTCGGCGGTGGCGATCAGGGTCAGGTCCTCGGGGCGCGGGCGGCCGACCACGAAGCTGATCGCCGAGTCCCCGGCCCAGCCGTCCAGCAGAGCGCCGCAGTCCACGGAGAGGAGGTCGCCGTCGCGCAGGCGGTAGTCGGTGGGGATGCCGTGCACGATCGCGTCGTTCACCGAGGCGCAGATCACCGCCGGGAAGGGGGTCGGGGCGAAGGAGGGCCGGTAGCCGAGGAAGGGTGACGTCGCGTCCGCCCCGCGCAGGACGGCGCGGGCGACCTCGTCCAGTTCCCGCAGGCTCACGCCCACGTCAGCGGCTTTCCGTACCGCCGTCAGTGCGCGCCCGACCACCTGGCCGGCCGAGTACATGGCATCGATGGAGGCGTCCGTCTTGAGTTCAACCATACCAATTACTATACCGGTATTAGAATGGGTGCCATGGTGCGCACTCCCCTGACCCCCGAAGAGCGCGAGCGCGGCGAACAGCTCGGCCGGCTGCTGCGCGAGGCGCGCGGCCCGCGGAGCATGACCGCGGTCGCCGCGGTCGCCGGCATCTCCGCCGAGACCCTCCGCAAGATCGAGACCGGCCGGGCACCGACCCCCGCCTTCTTCACCGTCGCGGCGCTGGCGCGGGCGCTCGGGCTCTCCATGGACGAGCTGGTCGTCCGCTGCGCGCTGGTCCCGGTCTGAGCCGTTCCGCAAACTGTGCGTAGCAGGCCCGTAACACGGCTGGTGTTGCCTGGCTCCCGCAGTGCTGGCGAACGGGCGGGAGCCGGTCGATGGCGGAACAACTCGCGGCGGTGGCAGGGGAGTTCGGGTTCTACCTGGACGGTCTCCTGTCCCGCCTCGACCAGGAAGCGGGCTGGTGCGGGGTCTTCTGGCACCGCGACCCGGACGGCATGCGCGCCTGCCGCGAGGGGCGTGAGGTGCCCCCGTGGGACGTGGTCGACGCCCTGCTGCGGGATCTCGCGGCGACGTACGGAACCGTGCCGGCCCTGGCCGAGCGCGAGCGGGCCCGCGCGCTGCACACGGCGGCCCTCGTCGCGTACGACGCCCGTCCCGGCGCCCAGGACACCCTGACCCGGCGCCTCCACGCGACCCTGCGCGAGCGCCATGACGCGGACGAACGCGAGG
>NZ_WWKH01000447.1:0-11077 GCF_009865595.1 Streptomyces sp. SID1328
CGCCCAGCACCGTGCCCGCCAGCGCCGAGGTCAGCCCCAGCGCGGAGCCGAACAGCGCGCCCGCCGCCAGGTTGAGCAGGGGGCGCGGGACGAACGCCACCGTGCACAGCCCGTACGCCAGCGCGAAGACCCCGGCCGCCGCGAACCCGCCGAGCTGCGGCGGCCAGCCGTCGGTGAGCAGACGCTGCGGGTCGAAGACCAGGACGGCGGTGGCCGCGGCAGCGAGCAGGGTGAGCAGCAGCGCGAGACGGAGATACGCGGACGGCCACGCGCGTACGGCGGGACCGGCGGGGGTGACGGGCGTGAGGGGCACGGCTGGGGTCGGCCTCAGGACTACGACGGGGGGAACGGCCGTGGCGGTGCCCCCAGAGCGGGTGGTGGCATCGGGCATTCGGCGACAGTAACCGACCCAGGGGTGTGATCGGCGTATGGTCTACGGCCGTTGACGCTCCGAAGGCCGCGGAAAACCGTTCGACGTGGGACGACGCGTCCGCCATGATCTGCATCATGTTCCGGTACGCCTTCCTCGCAGCCTCCGCCCTCGCGGACGCGCCGAAGGCTGCCGTCCTCGTCCTCGTGGCAGCCGTCGACGGCGCCCGAAGCTGACCCTCTCCGGAAAGTCCGGCGGACCCCGCGAGGGGAGGGTCGGCGGATTCCAGGGGTCCCGCGCTCTCCACGCACCACCAAGACCACGAGGGACAGCCATGCCCAAGACGGCATACGTGCGCACCAAGCCGCATCTGAACATCGGCACCATGGGCCACGTCGACCACGGCAAGACCACCCTGACCGCCGCCATCACCAAGGTGCTCGCCGAGCGCGGCACCGGCACGTTCGTGCCGTTCGACCGCATCGACCGGGCCCCGGAGGAGGCGGCGCGCGGCATCACCATCAACATCGCGCACGTCGAGTACGAGACGGACACCCGGCACTACGCCCACGTCGACATGCCCGGCCACGCGGACTACGTCAAGAACATGGTCACCGGCGCCGCCCAGCTCGACGGGGCCATCCTGGTCGTCTCCGCGCTGGACGGGATCATGCCGCAGACCGCCGAACACGTGCTGCTCGCCCGGCAGGTGGGGGTCGACCACCTGGTGGTCGCGCTCAACAAGGCCGACGCGGGGGACGAGGAGCTGACCGACCTGGTCGAGCTGGAGGTGCGCGAACTGCTCACCGCCCAGGGGTATCCGGGCGAGTCGGTACCCGTCGTACGGGTCTCCGGGCTCAAGGCGCTCGCGGGCGACCCGCGGTGGACGGCGTCCGTGGAGGCGCTGCTCGACGCGGTCGACACCTACGTGCCGATGCCGGAGCGGTACCTGGACGCGCCGTTCCTGCTGCCGGTGGAGAACGTGCTCACCATCACCGGGCGCGGGACGGTTGTCACCGGCGCGGTCGAGCGGGGCAGGCTCCGCGTGGGGGACCGGGTGGAGGTCCTGGGTGCGGGGGTGGAGAGCGTGGTCACGGGGCTGGAGACCTTCGGCAAGCCGATGCCGGAGGCGCAGGCCGGGGACAACGTGGCGGTCCTGCTGCGCGGGGTGCCGCGCGACGCGGTCCGGCGCGGGCATGTCGTCGCGGCGCCGGGGAGTGTGGTGCCGGGCCGGCGGTTCACCGCGCGGGTGTACGTGCTCGCCGGGGCCGAGGGCGGCCGCAGGAAGCCGCTGTCCACGGGGTACCGGCCGCAGTTCTACCTCCGTACGGCGGACGTGGCCGGGGACGTCGGCCTGGGTGAGGCGGGGATCGCCCGGCCCGGCGACACGGTGGAGATGACCGTGGAGCTGGACCGGGAGGTGCCGCTGGAGCCGGGGCTCGGGTTCGCCATCCGGGAGGGCGGCCGGACCGTGGGCGCGGGGACGGTCACCTCGGTCGGCTGAGCGGTACGGGGTGCGTGGGGCTCGTCCCCGCGCACCCCGGCGGACCGGCGACAATGGCCGGGTGAGCGAACCGATACCCGTGAGCAGGGCCGTCGACCACGGCACCGCCAAGCTGATGCCCGACGTCGACCGGGACCGGGCCTGGGCGCTCACCGTCGACGGGGCTCCGCAGTCGTATGTCGACCTGGACGAGCCGGAGCACCTGGAGTTCGAGTACGCGCGGCGGCTCGGCCACGCCCTCGACGTGGCGGCCGGGCCCGGCCGGGCGCTGGACGTACTGCACCTGGGCGGGGGAGCGCTCACCCTGCCCCGGTACGTCGCCGCGACCCGGCCCGGCTCCCGGCAGGACGTGATCGAGGCCGACCGCGGCCTCCTCGACCTGGTCACCGAACACCTCCCGCTGCCGCCCGCCTCGGGCATCACCACCCATGCCGCCGACGCACGAGCCTGGCTGGCGGCGGCCCCCGCCGACAGTGCCGACATCGTCATCGCGGACGTCTTCGGCGGCTCCCGAGTCCCGGCCCACCTCACCTCGCTGGACTACGCCCGAGAGGCGGAACGCGTACTGCGCCCGGACGGCCTCTACCTCGCCAACCTCGCCGACGCGACCCCCTTCACCTTCCTCCGCTCCCAACTGGCGAATTTCGCCGCCCTGTTCGACAACCTGGCCCTGATCGCCGAACCAGCGGTCCTCCGAGGCCGCCGCTTCGGCAACGCGATCCTCCTCGCCTCCCACACCTCGCTGCCCACGGCCCCCCTGACCCGCCGCACGGCCGCCGACGCCTTCCCGGCGCGGGTCGAACACGGCCCGGCGCTGAGCAGGTTCATCGGTACGGCCCGCCCCCTCTCCGACACCGACGCCGTCCCGTCCCCCGAGCCCCCGGCCGGCGCCTTCGGCATCGGCTGACTCCGCCTTCGTCGTGTCCCACCGGCCCTGGGGGGACCCCAGGGCCGGTGGGACACGAAAGAAGCGGAAGCTCCTGTTTTGTGGCGTCGGTCACAGCGTCCCGGCGACCAACCGGCTCGCTTAGTAGACGCAACATGAAAGACATCTAAGGATTTGTCCGTCTTAGCCCGAATGCGGATCCCGCCGCGCGTCCTGGGATTCCCCCGGTCGGTCCGCACGCCTCGTTGCCCAGTGGCGTAATGCTTCTGACGCCACGACAGCTCTTCTCTCCTGTCCGCCATGTATGGACCGAAGACCCATGCCTGCCCTGGCGAGGTCCGGGGACCTACGAGGCGACGTAGTGGCGAGGGCCCTTTGCGCTCTTTGTCGAGCCGCTCTAACAATGACGCCCCACAGGACGTCGCCGCAGTTCGGAACCGGTGGTCACGCGCAGCCGACCGGGCACCGGGCGATCGACGTCACCGGAGTGAGTAGGAGCCCCCACATGAAGTCGTCCCGAACGTCCGCGAAGCTCCTCGCCCTCGCTCTGGGTGTGGCCTCCAGCGCGCTGGGCGCGGCGGTGCCAGCCGGTGCCCAGACGGCCGACACCGCGTCCGCTGCCACCGGTACCTCCGTGGCGCGGTACTCCGGGTCGGTTGAGGAGGCCGCGAACAACAAGGCGTTCTTCGAGGCCGTGCTCAAATCCGTCACCGAGAAGCGTGCCGCCCAGCCGAACGCGCAGGCGGTGACCGTCCACTACGACGCCTCGCAGGCACCAAGCTTCCGTTCGCAGATAGCGAGCGCGGCCTCGATCTGGAACAGCTCCGAGTCCAACGTCAAGCTGCAGGAGGCGTCGAGCGGTGGTGCCGACTTCTCCTACCGCGAGGGCAATGACCCGCGCGGGTCCTACACCTCCACCAACGGCCAGGGAAGTGGCTACGTCTTCCTCGACTACACCCAGAACCAGCAGTACGACTCGGTCCGCGTCGTCACCCACGAGACCGGGCACGTGCTGGGCCTGCCGGACGACTACGGCGGGCCGTGCACTGAGCTGATGTCGGGCGGCACCGCCGGCCCGTCCTGCACCAACCGCTACCCGAACGTCACCGAGCGCTCGCGTGTCGACCAGCTGTGGGCCAACGGACTCGCGCAGGACCCAGGCGCGGCACGATCACCCGAAACCGCCGGCCCGCTCGCAGGCGGTGTCGCCGGTGGCGGCGAGGCACCGATCAGGGGCGATGCCCGGGCTCCCAGCACGCCCGCGATCACCGCGCCGGCACCCGCACCCGTCCTGGTCCGTATCGGCTGATCCACGGCAACAGCAGATCACCCATCAGTACGCACGGCCCGGACACGTCCAAGGACCCTGCCACGGCCGACAACGACCGTGACGTCCGAGTCACAGGAACACCACCAGCGGCAGGGCGCGGGCCGCCGCCACCAGACCCACGTCGCCGGCGTCCCCGCCCGCGTCCAGCACGGCGAACGGCCGCGATCAGCGACCCGTTGGCGCCGAGGCCGGTGACGACGGCCGCGCCGGTCAGCGGCGAGTAGTCGCGGCTCGCCCACGAGGGGCGCCAGGAGGAGTCCGGGATCACCGGCCGGCTGTGGCCGGGCGACCCCGCGACTGCCTACCCGATTACGCGCCGTCCGTCAGCTCTCCGTGGGGTCCCCGTGCAGCCGCACCGAGGACAGGATCTTCATGATGGTCGCCGTGTCGACCTCCTCCTTCACGCCCTTGGCGCCGTAGAGGTCGAACGACACGATGTCCTGCGCGGAGTTGCGGAAGGCGAAGGAGACCGCCTTGCCGTCGCTCGCGCACTTGCCCTTCTGCGGGCTGCCCGACGAACGCGCCCACGCGTAGGCGCCCTTGACGCCCGAGGACGTGGTGAAGGGCTTGGTCTTCTTGTCGTACGTGAGGCTCTTCTTGTCCGGCTGGGTGTAACCGCCGTACACGTACCACGGCACCCGCATCACCGCGGCCTGCTCCGGGCTCTTCGCGCCGCTCTCACCGCGCGTACCGGCCACCGCCAGCGAGGTGTCCTCCGTACGGCCGTCCTTGTCGCTGTCGTCCGTGCACCACTTGGACTTGTAGACGGCGGGCGCGGACACCGAGGTGATCAGCTTGTCGTCGTCCGCGTGGTCCTCCATGAAGTAGGAGGTGTCCGTGGACTCGAGCTGCCACTCCGGCGGCACGTCGAACGCGGTGCCGAACTTCGGGTTGACGACGACCTTCCAGCCGGCGACGACCGGCTTCTCCCCCTCCCCGCCACGCGGGTTGTCGTCCGGCGTCGACGAACTCACCGTCGGCTCCGGCGTGGGCGACTGGCTGGTCTTCTTCCCGCCCTTGGCCTCGTCGCGGCCGTCGTCCTTGGAGCCGAGGACCAGATACCCCGTCACCCCGGCGGTGACGACGACCGCGAGGGCCGACACGATGGCGACGACCTTGACCCGGTTGCTCCCGCCCGGCTTGTGCGGCGGCTGCGTCGGTGGCCCCCACTGGGGCTGCTGCCCGTACGGGTTCGGCTGCGGGTACTGCTGGTAGCCGGGCTGCGTATACGGATTCGGCTGCTGGTAACCCGGCTGCTGGTACGGGTTGTCCTGCGGGTTCTGCGCGCCCCCTGGCGGCTGCTCTCCTGGCCACATGGCCAGAACCCTAATGCGCCACGGGACACGTTTCGGTCACCGTCCCTCGTCAGGGGGGTACCGAAACGGTCGGGACCGGGGCTGGCCAGGTCCGCTACCCGTCGGTAACATCGCGGTCATGACAGTTGAGAGCGCCTCCATGGGCGACATGCTGGCCGCCGCGGTGCCGATGGTGCGGACCCTGAACCTGGAGTTCATCGAGGTCACCCCCGAGCGCGCGGTGCTCCGGCTGCCGGACCAGTCCGATTACCACAACCACCTGGGCGGCCCGCACGCCGGCGCGATGTTCACGCTGGCCGAGTCCGCGAGCGGGGCCATCGTGCTGACCGCCTTCGGCGAGCAGCTCTCGCGGGCCGTGCCGCTCGCGGTGCGTGCCGAGATCGACTACAAGAAGCTCGCCCTCGGCCCGGTGACCGCCACCGCCACCCTGGGCCGGCCGGCCGCCGAGGTCGTCGCGGAACTGGACGCGGGCAGCCGCCCCGAGTTCCCGGTCGCCATCACCATCCAGCGCGAGGACGGCGCCGTCTCCGGCGAGATGACCGTGGTCTGGACCCTGCGTCCGAACGGCTGACCTTCCTCACCGTGTCGCGGCGGCCGCTGCCCGCAGGGCCGCCGCCGCGCCGTGGACGACCGGGTCGCCGTGACCGAAGACGGCCGTGTCCGCCTCCAGCGCGGCGAGCCGGTGCAGCGACTCGACGGCCCGCGCGCGGTCGGTGTTGAAGACGCCCAGGGCGGTCCGGCCGACGTTGGCCACCGCGTCGCCGGTGAACAGCACCCCCGGCCCGGGCAGATGGACGGCGATCGACCCGTCGGTGTGGCCGGGCACCGCGACCACCACCGCCCCGCCGCCGAACCCCAGCACATCGCCGTCCGCCGCCTCCCGGTCCACCCGGCACGGTGGAGCCGGGGGCAGGACGGGGACCGCCGCCCGGATCGGGATCTCGAACTCCTCCAGCACCGGCGGCGCCCCGGCCGCCTCGCCCCGGATCACCGGCGCCTCCAGCCGGTGCGCCACCACCTCGGCCCCGTGCCGGGCGGCGAGACAGGCCGCCGAGCCGGTGTGGTCCTCGTGCCAGTGCGTGAGAACGATCCGCCGAAGCCGGCCCTCGAGCACCTCCTCGATCTCCGGCGCCGCCCCCGCCGTCCCGGAGTCGATCAGGGTCAGCTCGTCGCCGTCCCGCCACAGGCAGGCCGCCCCCACGGGGAAGCGGAGCACGTGCAGCGTGGGCAGTACCTCGATCAGGTCCATGCCTCCAGCCTGCGCGTCCGCCCGCGCGGCCATGCGTTCGTTCGCCATGGGCTCAGCGGCCGTGCCCTCCGGCGGTGCGCGGCGACCGGGTAGCCTTCCCAGGGGGTGCGCGGACACGGCGCGCCCAGCGGGGTGCGACAGCGACTGGGAGGAACCGCGGTGCACGTGCAGGAATGGCTCGACTCGGTGCCCGCTGTCGCCGTCTACGCCCTGGTGGGCCTGGTGATCGGGCTGGAGAGCCTCGGCATCCCGCTGCCCGGCGAGATCGTCCTCGTCTCGGCCGCGCTGATGTCCTCCCAGCACACCGGGATCGACCCGTTCGTGCTCGGCGCCTGCGCCACGGCCGGTGCGGTGATCGGCGACTCCATCGGCTACGCGATCGGCCGCAAGGGCGGGCGCCCGCTGCTGAACTGGCTGGGGCGGAAGTTCCCGCGCCACTTCGGCGAGGCGCATGTCGCCACCGCCGAGCGGTCCTTCGAGAAGTGGGGCATGTGGGCGGTCTTCTTCGGCCGCTTCATCGCCCTGCTCCGCATCTTCGCCGGACCCCTCGCGGGCGTCCTGCGCATGCCGTACTGGAAGTTCCTGATCGCCAACGTGCTCGGCGGTGTCGTCTGGGCGGGCGGCACCACGGCCGTCGTCTACTACGTCGGCATGGTCGCGGAGGACTGGCTCAAGCGGTTCTCCTGGGTGGCACTGGCCGCCGCGATCGTCGTCGGCCTCGGCTCCTTCGTGGTCATGAAGCGCCGCTCGCAGCGCAAGGAGTCCGCGGACCAGGCCCCCGAGGCCGAGCCGGTCGGCGCCGACCAGGCGTAGGGGCCCCGCCCGCGCCCCCCTCCTACCCGTGCACGGCCCGGTGCGTCTTCGCCAGGTCCGCGTAGAGCGTGCCGTTGAGGGTGACGCCCTGCCGCTCCTCCTCCGACAGCTCCCGGCGGACCTTCGCCGGGACACCCGCCACCAGCGAACCGGGCGGCACGACCATGCCCTGCGGGACGAGGGCCTGGGCGGCGACCAGGGAACCGGCGCCGATCACCGCGCCGTTCAGCACGGTCGCGCCCATGCCGATCAGGCAGTCGTCCTCGACTGTGGCGCCGTGCACCACGGCGTTGTGGCCGACGGAGACGCGCTCACCGATCGTCAGCGGGAAGCCGGGGTCGGCGTGCAGGGTGACGTTGTCCTGGATGTTGGCGTCCGCGCCGACGGTGATCCGCTCCGCGTCACCGCGCACCACGGCCCCGTACCAGACGCTCGCGCCCGCCCGCAGCGTCACGTCGCCGATCACCGTGGCGTTGGGGGCGACGAACACCTCCGGGTCGATCGCCGGTTCCCTGCCGCCGATGCCCACGATCAGGGCCTTGTGCGTCATCCGTGTCCACCGTCTCTCTGCCGAGCGAAAAATCGGGCCGGACCGCGCCGGGCGGTCTCCCCGCGCACGGTAGGGCATCGCGGGGCCGGCCGGATGGGGTGAAGATCACAGGCGCCCGGCGCCTCGCGGTGAGTGACCGCTGAGTAACGTGGGCGGGTGCCGAAGCCCAAGAACACGTTCACCTCCTGGCGGCAGGGGCTCGCCCAGCGTGCCGTCCATGCCGCGTGGGGCTGGGCGCAGCGCCGGGGCGCGGTCACCGCCGGGCATCCGGGCCGCTTCCGGTTCGGCGCCATAGGTGAGGCGACCCGGCTCGCCTTCCCGCTCGGCACGGTCTTCGGCGAGCCCTGGATCACACTCGGCTCGCACTGCATCATCGCCGAACAGGTCACCCTCACCGCCGGGCTCATGCCCGACCTCGACCTCGGCCCCGATCCCATCCTGCGCATCGGGGACGGCGTGGTCCTCGGCCGGGGCAGCCACGTCATCGCGGACACCACCGTCACCATCGGCCGGGACTGCTACTTCGGCCCGTACGTCTACGTCACCTCCACCAACCACTCCTACGACGACCCGAACGAGCCCATCGGCCGCCAGTGGCCCCGGATGGAGCCCGTGGAGATCGGCGCCGGCTGCTGGATCGGCACCGGCGCGGTGATCCTGCCCGGCGCCCGGATCGGCCGGAACGTGGTGGTCGCGGCCGGCGCGGTCGTGCGCGGCACGGTCCCGGACCACGCGGTGGTCGCCGGGGCGCCCGCCCGTGTCGTACGGCGCTGGACACCCGAGGAGGGCTGGCAGCCTCCGCTGCGCACCCCTGCCCCGGTGCCGCCCCCGGCCGGGGTCACCGGGGCGCAACTGGGTGCGCTGGCCGCACTGGACGAGGAGCAGGTGGAACAGCTCGCCAAGCTGGACGCGGAGGGCTGAGCGGGCGGGCGCGTGCCCCGTACCGGACCGCGCAGTACAGTGCGGTGCACGACCGGGTGCGGCGCGCCGCCGTCCCGTGCACCCGATCCGGTCATTCCTTCCCGTGACCGACGAGGTCCCCGTGGCCTCGGTGACTCCCGATGTGATCTGCAATGGACGTGATGTGGCGGACCTCGACCTGCTGACCCAGTCCCTGGCGCGCAACGTCCGCCGCTGGCGCACCGAGCGCGGCTTCACGCTGGAAACGCTGGCCGCCCGCGCCGGAGTCAGCCGGGGCATGCTCATCCAGATCGAGCAGGCCCGCACCAACCCGAGCATCGGCACCGTCGTCAAGATCGGCGACGCGCTCGGGATCAGCGTCACCACGCTGCTCGACTACGAACAGGGGCCACGCGTCCGGGTCGTCCCCGCCGAGCAGGCGGTCCGGCTCTGGCACACCGAGGGCGGCAGCTACAACCGGCTGCTGGCCGGCACCGAGGCGCCCGGCCCGCTGGAGCTGTGGGACTGGAACCTGATGCCGGGCGAGCACAGCAGCGCCGACCCGCACCCCTCGGGCACGGTCGAGCTGGTCCACGTCACCTCCGGTGAACTCACCCTGGAGGTCGACGGGGTACGGCACGCGGTCCCGGCCGGGGCGAGCGCCACCTTCGAGGCCGACACCCCGCACACCTACGGCAACGAGGGTGACGTACCGATGCGGATGGTGATGGCGGTCTCCGTGCCCCCGGTGCGCTGACGGGTGCCGTCGCGACGGCTGTTACGGTGCCGCTATGCGCGCCCCCATCGGAGACTTCGACAACGCCGTCCCCGCCCCCGAGGCCCTGGCCGAACTGACCGCACCGGTCGCGGAGGCGGTACGGAACTGGCGGGGGTCAGTCCCCGCCGAGCAGATCCTCTACGTCGACACCGACCCGGACCTCGCGGACACGGCCGTCTTCGTCCAGCACTACGGCGCCGACCTGCCCGAGCTGAGCGCCAACTGCGTGGTGGTCGCGGGCAAGCGCGGCGGCGAGACCACGCTCGCCGCCTGCCTGGTGCTGTCCCGGACCAAGGTCGACGTCAACGGCACGGTCCGCCGCCAACTGGGCGCCCGCAAGGCGTCGTTCGCCCCGATGGACCTGGCGACCGGCGAGACCGGCATGGAGTACGGCGGCATCACCCCGCTCGGACTCCCCGCCGCCTGGCCGGTGCTGGTCGACTCAGCCGTGCTGGACCTGTCCTACGTCCTGGTCGGCAGCGGCCGCCGGCGCGGCAAACTCCTGGTGCCCGGCAAGGCGTTCGCCGAGGTCCCCGGTGCGGTCGTGATCGAGGGGCTGGGCATCTAACCCAGGCGGGGGATCTCGATCGCCGGGCAGGCGTCCATGACCATCTCCAGACCCGCCGTCCGCGTCCGCTCGTACGCCGCCTCGTCCACCACGCCGAGCTGGAACCAGACCGCGCGGGCGCCCTTGGCAACCGCCTCGTCGGCCACCGCGCCGGCCAGCTCGCTGTTGACGAACACGTCGACCACGTCCACGTCGAACGGGATGTCGGCGAGGCTCGCGTACCCCTGCTCGCCCCCGACCGGCTCGGCCTTCGGGTGCACCGGCACCACCCGCTTGCCGTACCGGCGCAGCACCTCGGCGACCCCGTAGGCGGCACGGGACCGGTTGTTGGAGAGGCCGACCACCGCCCAGGTGTCGCCCAGACCGGTCAGGATGGTGCGGATCGTCGCCTCGTCGCCGTACACGGCGGCCTCCTCCAAGCGCGGGAACTGTGCCGTGGGGACAACAGCGGGCGCCGCGCCCCGATTCCCCCGCTTGCCCGCCACGCTGTCCGGAATCGGCACAAGGTGCTGCGTCCGGGCCTCGGCGCGCCTACGCTCGCTGCGTGCTGCGCATCCTCGACGCCCGGACCGGTGAGTCCGTCCCCGCCACCCCCGCCCGCCGGGGCCTGACCCGAGTGGAGGCCCACGCGGGCGGCCTCGACCTGACGGCGCTGCGGGTGCTGCTCACCGCCGACCTCCTCGTCCGCGCCCTGGAACTGGGCGGCACCCCCGTCTGGACCATGCTCACCGCACCCCGCGAACAGGCCGAACTCGGCACGGCGGCGACGGCGTTGAGCATCCGCCCCTTCGAGGACAGCCGGGATGTCGCGTC
>NZ_WWKH01000448.1:0-7308 GCF_009865595.1 Streptomyces sp. SID1328
CGATACGGCCATCCAGTCGTGTCGTTCCCGGACAGCCGCAGCAGATCGAACGTGTGTGCCGGTGGGCGTATTGCTCCGGGGGATGGGGCGGCCGGTATGCCACGCGTCTGCTGCGTGAAACCAGGCAACCCGCTCGGGGACGAAGCGCCGGCCCCGTGCAGTCCGGGCCCAGCCCGGGCGGGGACGCCGTGGGCTCGGGTCCTGCGTCGGGCAGAAGAGCCGACATGTACCGACCTCAAGAGCCGTCAACGGACACATGGCGAGCCAACTCGGCGGCCAGACGTCGCGTGACCGTGCGGTTGGCGCGCCGCATCACGGCCCGGACGACGGGTGCCAGCAGACGGTCGGCGACCGGGGCGCGCACCCAAACGTAGGTGAACGCCACATGGCTCCCGCCGGCCCGCAGCGGTTCGATGGTGTAGGTCCCCTGGGCCAGGCGTCGGCCGGCCGCGCTGATGTTGCGCTCGACGATGCGCCGCGGCGGGTCGGCTTCGACGACCTCGATGGTGACGTCGGTCTTGGTGCCGCCCAGCGCGGCTGTGACCGTGGCGCACGCACCGATACCGCGGCCAGGGCCGCTGTAGCGCCAGTCCATCAGGTAGTGGTTGGTGAATCGCTCGTGGTGAGCCATGACGTCGAGGAAGTCATAGACCTGCTCAGGCGTCTGCTGTACGTCGATCGACACGGTGACAGACTTCATGTACCAGACGGTACACACGGCATGTACCGATTGGTACGCTCGCGACGTGGTGAATACGGACGGCTCGCATCCCGAGGGCGAGGGCGCGCCAGTCGCGGACGGGGGCCGACGCGCTCACCTGGTGAACGCGGCCGTTGACTACGTCGCGGCACACGGCCTCACGGACCTGAGCCTGCGCGGCCTGGGCGCCGCGATCGGCGTCAGCCACCGCATGCTGATCCACTACTTCGGCTCCAAGGAACAGCTGCTCGCCGAGATCGTCCGGACGTCGGAGCAGCGCCAGCGTGATCAGCTGTCCCGGCTCCGCCTGGAACCCGGTCTCCCGCCCGCCGAAGCTGCGCGGCTTCTCTGGCAGCAGCTGGCGGACCCCCGACTGGCTGGTCAGGAGCGGCTCTTCTTCGAAGTCTGTGGACAAGCGCTGCGGGGCCGCCCCGAGGCCGCCCCGGTCCTCGAAGGGCTCGTGAACGACTGGCTGGAGCCGCTCGTGGCCGCCGAGGTCGCCGCAGGGGCGGACCCTGCCGTGGCCCGGAACCGGGCCAGGCTGGGGCTCGCCACTGTTCGCGGTCTGCTGCTCGACCTGCTCGCCACCGGCGACCGCGCCGGCGTCGACGCGGCGATGGAGGAGTTCCTCCGGCTCTACTACGGCTCAAAGTGACGGAGTCACCGATCAGGCCAAACGGCTGGACCATACGACGACCACCGTGCGAACAACGGTCGCCGAGGTAGACGAACGCCTCAACCTGCTTCGCAGGCTTACTGAGACAGACGCGAGGCGTCTGGAGAACCGTCCCATGAGTCCCTGGACTTCAGGCACCGGCTCGAATCCGTCGAGGTCCAGCCCGGCACGGCGCCGCACCCCACTACCCCCACCCCGACCTCGAGCCGCTCCTGGACGACACCTACGGGGTGGTGATCTGGCACGAGCAGATCACCGCCATCTCCTCCACGATGACCGGCTGCAGCCTCGCCGCCGACGACGTCGCCCGCCGCGTCCTCGCCGACCCCGACCGCCTCCCCGCCGTCGAGCAGTGCACCGGCACACCCGCAACCGGCAGACCACAGCCGGGCAGCTCCCGCTCGGCGGTGACCTGGGGACTTCCCGCTGAGGGCCCGCCTCCAGCCGAAGGCGGGCCATCAACTTTCCTACGGGATGGAGTCCAGGAACGGACGCCCGTGCGCACGCATCTCTCGGAGAACGTGTGCGTACTCAGCCTCGTCGTCAAGGACGAGTGCCACTCGGGTCTCGGTGTTGTAGATGGTCCCGATTCATAGCCCCAGCTCAGAGTTGATGACGACCCAGCCGTCCTCGCTTCCGTCCAGCAGTGCTCTGTCTGCTGGGCTCGGGTAAGCACGACCCCTGGGGTGCGTGTGGCGTGTCAGCCTCCACGGGGATCTTTACTCGGTTGGACACACCGGAGTAGGAAGTACTGGCCGCCCGTGCCCTTGGGGCCGGGGCCCAGCTTGTAGACCACAGCGAACTCGACGCCGTGCTTGACGGTCAGGTTCTCCAGCTCGGTCACCGATGGACGCTGCGCGTGCGTCAGGTCTCCACGTGCCACCAGGTGATCACCGCACCCGTGATCTACTTCTGGTCATAGTGTGATCAACGAGAAGCTGGGGTCATGACCAATCACTGCTGCGAGGCGATGACCGGCCGCGTGAACGTGCGCTGCGACCAGCACGACGACCCCTTCGCCTGCCCGGAGGCGCTGATCGGCTACAGCGCCAAGTTCCAGGAGTACGGACTGATCATTCACGACGGCGGCACGTCAAGCAGCACCATCGACTTCTGCCCCTGGTGCGGACGACGCCTCCCTGAGTCACAGCGGGACAGGTGGTTCGACGAACTGGAGCGCCGCGGGATCGACCCATGGGAGGGCGAGGTCCCCGCCGAATTCCAGGACGGCAGCTGGCTCGCCTCTCTGCCCCAGGAGTAGCGAGCCAGCAGCTCGGACCACATCCGAACGCGCCCCATGGCTGCTGCTGTCGGAGGTCAGTCACCGGGGGTCCGGCTGTCCAGCTCGGCGGCCCAGCGGCGCCGCGCTCACCGACGCCGACAACCTCATGGCACAACTCGGCACAGCCGACCGCGCGGACACCTGGCTCACCCACGGCGAACAGAAACACCACGTCCACCTCAGCCACGCCCTGACCGCGCGACACCCACCGCGCCCACGACAGCCACAGCGCGCCCTGGAGCTGTCCGCGCCGACCAGCACCATGACCCGCTCCCTGCTGGCCATCGACGCCGCCACCTGCGCCCACCACGACGGAGACACCGAAACCGCCTGCCGACGCGCCACAGCTGTCCTCTGCGGCCTCCCGGCGGGTTACCGCACCGGACTCGTCCAGCGCCGCGCTGCGGGCCTCTACCGGGGCATTCCAGCCCAGTACCACCGTGAAAGGGCAACGAAGGAACCGCTGGACGCCCTCGGTGGGGGACGCTGGACCACTGATCCCGTGCCGCAGACTCACACCATTCGTGCCAAGGCCTCGTCGTCCGAGCATCGGAATTTCCAGGCACGCTTCTGGCATGCGATGCATATCGCAGCGATGCAAGCCACCGCGCCCCAGGCGGGCGGGACTCATCGCATCGCGTGCCCCAATGGCAGCGCGATACCGAGCCCAGCCCTCTCTCGCAGGTCCACCCCTGTTCCCCGCGAAGCGGGCCGTCCTCAGTTCTCGGTGCGGTAGTGGGCGGCGGTCCCCGTAGCCAGCGGGTTGAGTTCGGGACGCAGGACCAAGTCCTCGTCGTAGTCGCCGCCGTTCTGATGGCGGAACGGCAACGGTCTGATGTGCGGAAGGTTCTCGAGGCGCTGGCGCAGGACGTTCGCGTGGAAGGCGTATGCGGCCTCGTCCACGCGGTCAGCTCCGTGGACGAGTAGCGGGGGCACTACCTCGATGCCCGCATACCACAACGTGCCGTGCTGGAGAGGGAAGAGCAGGTCGTTGAGCTCACCATTGACGCCGCGGGGGCCGAGGCTCGCCTCCCGGGCCCCGGCACTGACGACGACCATCGCGCGCTTACCTGCGAGCGCCCCCTCGCCGTAGCGAACCTGGCGCCCTTGGGCGTCGCGGACGCCGAAGGCGAACCCACCGACGAAGACGCGGTCGAACCAGCCCTTCAGGATGGCCGGCATCCCGTACCACCACAGCGGGAACTGCACGACGAGCGTGTCCGCCCAGGACAATTTGTCGTGTTCAGTCGAGATGTCAGGGGACAATGTGCCCCTTTCAAAGGCCTGTCGGGCCGTGCTGCCCACGACGAGTCGTTCGCCGTCGGGGTGGGAGAAGTCACTGCCCCTGACGACTGGGTCGAAATTCATCGCGTACAGGTCGCTGGTGCGTACCTCGTGTCCCTGGTCTAGAAGGTGTCGGACACCGTCGCGGTACAAGGAGCCGTTCAGGGAACGGGGTTCGGGGTGGGCTGTGAGCCACAGGACTTTCACTATCGGTTCCCTTCTGGCAGGTCCATGATCGTGCGCACCTACCCGGCCCGTCCTGGGGCAACCCGCCGCCGAACGCGCGTGGGCGGACCGACTCAGTGACGAGGACCGGCGCGGGCTGACCGCCTTGCTCCGGTCAACATCAACCGCCTGCGATGCGCCCAGCGAGGGTCAGGGCCATGTCGATACCGGCGGACACACCGGCGGCGGTGACGTACTTGCCGTCGAAGACCACGCGTTCGCTGGCCGGGGTCACGCCCAGGGCCGGGAGTTGGTCGAGGGCCAGCCGGCCCGGCGCACGCCTGCGACGACGGTTGTGCTGGCGCTATACGCTTGTATGGAATCATTCCTGAGTGGCCCGTGGCTTCCTCGACCGAGTGTCGGTGCGGGGCTCTTGCGGGTGAGACGCCGGGTCATCATGGGGCAGCCACGCCCAGGAATGGTTGACGGCGCCGACCGCCTCGACCCCGAGGACGAGGACCTGCCACGCCGGGTCACGGGCTCAAGCTGTCGTTCCGGTCGGGGGACGAGGCGCGATGCGTGCTGAGCGGGGCCGTGCTTGTGTACTCCTCGGGTGCGGGACCCGTCACGGGGGGGGGGGCGGGTCCACCGGCGACGCCCCCCGTGCGGACGGCGGGCCGGCGTCGGGTGGTGGCGGAATCTGCGGCGCTATAGCTTGGAAGGGACCGCTGTGGACTGTCGCATCGCGACCCAGGTCTGCAGCCCTCGGCTCCCCTTCCGGAAGGGTCCACGCATGAAGGTGGATGGATCAGTCGCGTTCGTGACCGGTGCCAACCGCGGGCTGGGTGAGCAATTCGTGCGAGCGCTGCTCGGAGCGGGCGCGGCCAAGGTCTATGCCGGAGCCCGCGATCCGGCGAAGGTGACGGTGCCCGAGGCCGTGCCCGTCGCCGTGGACATCACCGACCATGCCTCGGTCCTGGCCGCGGCCGGACAGGCGCCGGACGTGACCCTCCTCGTCAACAACGCCGGATCCACGACCCGGGCGCACATCCTCACCGCGGAACTGGACTCCTTCCGTACGGAGTTCGAGACACATGTGCTCGGCACCCTCGCGATGAGCAGGGCTTTCGCCCCGACCCTCGGCCGTAACGGCGGCGGGGCGATCGTCAACGTCCTCTCGGTGCTTTCCTGGGTGTCGATCACGGCCAGTGCCGGGTATGCCGCGGCCAAGTCCGCGGAGTGGTCGATGACCAACGCCCTGCGGGTGGCTTTGGCGGAACAGGGGACACAGGTCACCGCCCTGCACGTGAGCTACCTCGCGACAGACATGGCTGCGGCCGTCACGGGGCCGAAGGCGGACCCTGCCGCAGTGGCCCGCGCGACCCTGGAGGGAGTCGAGGCAGGGTGGCCCGAGGTTCTCGCCGATGACGTCAGCCGGCGCGTGCAGGCCGCGTTGTCCCAGGGACCTGAGGCCCTCTACCCGCAATTGCGCGGCGGCTCGTCCCTCGTGTGACCCCCTCGGGGACGGCTTCGCCCCTGGGAGCCCGTGGTGCCGGATCGCACGCCCGTCGGAGGTTCCGATGACTGACAGCACGCCACCGCACGACGCCGCCGGCGCCCTAGGAGGGCAGACCGTGGTGGTGATCGGCGGCAGCGCCGGCATGGGGCTCGCGACCGCTCGCCGTGTGCGCGCGGAGGGGGGTCAGGTCGTGCTGACCGGACGTGATCCCGAGCGGCTGCAGCAGGCCGCACGCGAACTCCAGCCCGCGGGCACGGCGGCCTTCGACGCGACCGACACCGACCGCCTCGAGCTGTTCTTCCGCGAGCTGACCGGCCCGGTCGACCACGTGACGGGTCACCGCGGTCTTGCACGCGCCGGTCTGGCCCGCCACGATCACGGCGACCGGGGACCGCTGCGGGGCACTGCCCTCGAGGTGGTCCGGCACGATCTCCTCGCGGAAGATGCGGCAGTTCTCCTCCAAGGGCAGCATCCCCTCGGTGGTAGGGCTCGCGCGGCGCCGCTCGCTAGTTCGCGGCGTATGGCGGCGCACCGATCGCGTGCGCCCGTGAGTGCGTCAGTGTCGTCGGGCCGCAGGTCGTGCTGAAGGCGGTTCAGTTCGCGCCGGTGCTCACGCAGCCGGTCAGCCTCGGCACCCGTGGCTTCGCTCGCCGCTGCGAAGATGGCCGCCACGGTGCTGCGTAGATCGCTCAGGGCCGCCTCATCGGGCTGGTCGCCATACAGGCCGCCGGCTCGATGTTGCCGAGGACGGGATCGTAGGGGGCTCGCCGGTCACGAAGAGGCTCCTTGAGTCGTAGTGAGTGCGTTCAGGTGGGCGGTGTGACCCCAGGTGAGCAGCCGCAGCGTGCGGCCGTCGGTTCCCCACTGGGACACGGACGCGTTGGGCACCGGCGGGAGTTCCTCCGGCGCGGCCGCACCGATCCCGGTCAGGACGTACCGCAGGGCGAGCAGCACACCGTCGTGCGCAACCAGCAGGACTCGGCGGCCGGGTGCCGCCAGGGAAAGATCATTGATGAACTGCCGCACACGCAGAGCCATGTCGGTGAAGGCCTCGCCCCCCGGCGGCCGGTAGTGCCACTCCCCCACCAGGCGCCGGCGGGCGGCCTCCTCCGGGCTGCGCACCTGCACAGCGGTGGGTGGATGCAGTTCGAAGACGCCCATCTCCCGATCACGCAACCGCTCGTCAACGACCGTCGCCGAACCGCGGCCGCCGTGCTCCACGGCGGGACTCCTGCATCACCTGCCAGGTCTGACGGGCCCGCAGGTAGGGCGAGCACACCACCAGATCGGGGCCGCTGCTGTAGTCCTGACGCGCGAGCCATCCGCCCAAGGCCTTGGCCTGGCGCACACCGAGCGGCGAGAGCGCCACATCCCGGTCCCTGCCGGCCACCGGCTCGGTGGACCGTGAGGCCGCCGCGGCGGCGAAGGCGACGTTGGCAGTGGACTCTCCGTGCCGGACCGCCCATAACGCTTCCAGGCCGCATGGCGGCGCCAGTCCACGGGCAGAGTCGACCGGCTGCTGCCCCTGTCGGGGCCCAGGTCGCTGTTCTGTGGTCATGAAGGACTCCTTCCCGCAGGTGCGAAGCAAGACGCGGATGGGCGCCGAGCCCAGCGCCCACCCGCCGATCCACCTAGGCGTTCTCCTGGCGCCAGGCGCTGGGCACGAGCCCGGGCAGCCGGTG
>NZ_WWKH01000449.1:0-1650 GCF_009865595.1 Streptomyces sp. SID1328
GACGACATCGCGCTCGACACCTCGGGCAGCACCACCCCGCCCCCCGCCGACGCGGTGCGCACCCCGGCCGCACCCGCCTACACCGTCAGCCTCAGCAGCGACAGCACGGGCACCGTCTGGAACGGCCACCAGAGCGCCACCTTCACCAACGCCTCCGCCACCGCGCTCGGCGAGGTCTACCTCCGGCTGTGGGACAACTACCACGGCACCTGCTCGGCGCCGCCCATCAAGGTCAGCAACGTCACCGGCGGCACGGCGGGCGACCTCTCCGTCGCCTGCACCGCCCTGAAGATCACGCTTCCGGCCCCGCTCGCCCAGGGCCAGAGCGCGACCATCGGCTTCGACCTCGGCATCACCGTGCCCGACGGTGCCGACCGGTTCGGCCACGACGGCGCCTTCAGCTTCATCGGCAACGCGCTGCCCGTCCTCGCGGTCCGCGACGGCGCCGGCTGGCACCTGGACCCGTACACCAACAACGGCGAGTCCTTCTACTCGCTGGCCGCCGACTTCAAGGTCACCCTCGACCACCCCAGTACCCTGCTGGTCCCCGCCACCGGCACCTCCGCCGACACCCCCGGCAGCAGCGGCCGTACGGTCACCACCGCCACCGCCTCGAAGGTCCGTGACTTCGCCTGGGCCGCCGGGCCCTTCAGCAAGGTCTCCGGTACCTCGCCCGGCGGGGTCCCGGTGAACGTGTACTCCGTCTCCGGCATCAGCTCCACCAGCGCCCAGTCGATGCTCAGCACCGCCAAGAGCGCGGTGGACGCCCACGCGGGCCGCTTCGGGGCATACCCCTACGGGGAGCTGGACGCGGTCATCGACAACAACTTCTGGTTCGGCGGCATGGAGTACCCGGGCTTCGTCCTCGACCTGGTCAGCACCACCGCCCTCACCCACGAGATCGGCCACCAGTGGTGGTACGGCATCGTCGGCGACGACGAGTACAACACCCCCTGGCTGGACGAGTCCTTCACCGACTACGCCACCGACCTCGCCCAGGGCAAGACGGGCTCGGGCTGCTGGAGCAGCGTCTCCTGGGCCTCCAGCGCCGAGAAGATCACCAACTCGATGGCCTACTGGGACGCCCACTCCTCCCGCTACTCCACCGTCGTCTACGGCTACGGCAAGTGCGCCCTGCACGACCTGCGCCGCGTCCTCGGTGACACCGCGATGGCCAAGCTGCTGAAGGACTACGCCGCCGCCCACTGGTACGGCGTCTCCACCACCGCCGAGTTCAAGGCCGCCGCCCAGGCCGCCACCAGCACCGACCTCACCTCCTTCTGGACCCAGCACCGCATCGACGGCTGACGCGCCGCCCCTCTTCGGCCCGGCCGGGGCGCTCCCCGGCCGGGCCACCCACATGGCCCAAGAGGCACCTTCGCCCGGCGGTACCCCGCGTGCGGTACGGCCCGATGACGGGTCAGATGGATGACGTGCGAAGCGACATACTCCTCCCCAGCGGCCGCAGCTCACGCCTTGGTCTCACCGGCGTCCTGACCGGCCTCCTCCTGTTCCTGTCGCCCCCCGCCGCCGTGCCCCACTCCGGCGGGCCGACCGCCCCGCGCGGCAGCGCCTACATGGGCGTGGGCGTACGCGCCCACGACGGGGGCGCGCCCCTGGCGGCCGACCGGTCCGCCGGCCTCCGGGTGA
>NZ_WWKH01000450.1:0-1496 GCF_009865595.1 Streptomyces sp. SID1328
CGCCGAACACCGGCACGGCGCGGGCCGGGGCGCCCGGCACCTGCTGTGCGTGGCCACCGGGCACCGGGGTGTCGGTGGCGCGCTCGTCCTCGACGGCCGCCTGCACACCGGGAGTTCGGGCCTCGCCCTGGAGGTCGGCCACCTCACCGTCAATCCCGAGGGCCGCGTCTGCCACTGCGGCAGCCGGGGCTGTCTCGACGTCGAGGCCGACCCGCTCGCCCTCCTCATGGAGGCCGGACTCGACCCCGGCCCCGAGGTGTCCCTCCTCGCCCAGGCCGACGAACTGCTGCGCACCCGGTACGCCGAGCCTGCCGTACGCGCCGCCGCCGAGACGCTGATCGACCGGCTCGGGCTGGGGCTGGCAGGGCTGGTCAACATCCTCAACCCCGACCGCGTCATCCTCGGTGGACTGCACCGGGGCCTGCTCAACGCCGACCCCGAGCGGCTGCGCGCCGTCGTCGCCGAGCGCAGCCTGTGGGGACAGAGCGGCAGCGTGCCCATCCTGCCGTGCACCCTGGACCACGACAGCCTGGTCGGCGCCGCCGAACTCGCCTGGCAGCCGGTGCTCGACGACCCGCTGGCGGCCCTGCGGTGACGGCGGAGCTGTGGGACGTCTCCCGCCTCCGCTTCGAGGAGACCGCCCCGCCGGCCCTCACCGCCGCCCAGCGCACGACGATGGACCACCGCTGGACAGCCGCCGTGACCGCCAACCCGACCCTGTTCGACGGTCCGGTGGCCGCGCTCACCGGGTTCGAACGGGACGACGCGGGCGGCCTGTCGGTCTGCTGGACGAGGCTGACGTACCGTTACCGCGTCCTGCGCGGGATTCCGGACGCACCGGCCGTGGCGGCGCTGTTCGTGACGGTGCTCCAGCCCTGTGACGGCGGGCGCCTGCTGGTGGGGCGGATGTCGCCCACCACCTCGGCCCCCGGCCGGTGGCAGACACCTGGCGGCACGCTCGAACCTCCGGGCGACGGGGCCGCGTTGGACCTTGATGTGCTCCGGCTGCACGCGGCCCGCGAGCTTGCCGAGGAGACCGGCTCCGAGACCGCCGCCGACGCCCTCGTACCGGGCCCGGTGGTCCTTGACGCTCGGGGCAGCTTGGGTTTCCTCTTCGTCGCCCCACCACGTCCCGCGTGCGAACTGCGGCATCTCTACGCGGAATTGGCGCGGGCCGAGACCGCGTCAGGGGTGGACCCGGAGTTCGACCGGGTGGAGCTGATCGGCTCTTTGTCCGAACTCCGAGCACTGCCGGGCCCGTTGGCGTCCTACCTGGAGTTGGCGGCGGGGCGGTTCCTCGGGGCGTAGCGCCGCCCGGTACGGCGCTGGGGCGTGGTACCGGGCACGCGTTCCGTTCGGTCAGCCGGGGACGGCCGACGTCGCGGAAGCCGCTGCCGCCACCACGGGCGGCGCCGGTTCAGGGGCCACGGGTTCGGCTGCCGCGTGGGCCAGGGCGGGTTCCGGCGCCGGGGTGCCGGTGGGGGCGTGGGCCACGG
>NZ_WWKH01000451.1:0-1417 GCF_009865595.1 Streptomyces sp. SID1328
GTGAAGTGGGCTACACCGGTGACCACGGGACCTCGGGGGGCGCCGGGATCGGAGGGCCCGTGGGGCTGCTCCGCCGTGGGTGCGGGCCAGCCGGGCATGGGCGGGACGGCGGGGGGCCGGCCGGGCTGGGGATCGGGGAGAGCGGGAGGCCGGTCCGGCCGCTGGTCCGGGGCGGCCGGCGACACCGGGGTACGGGCTCCCGGTGTGTCGGGGGCGCGTGGCGGGACGGCCGGCGGCCGGTCCGGCAGAGGAGGCGGAGCAGGCGTCGGAGGAGCGGTCGGCTCGCCGGGCGGGGTCCGCCGCGCCTTGGGCACCGGGGCGGCTCCTGGCTGAGCACTGGGGACTGGAGCAGGCGGCTCGGCGTCCCGCTGGTCCGGGAACGGGGGGCGTTGCCCGGGGGCCTCGTCGGTTCTCCGGGCGGGAGACGGCGGCGAGCCCTCTCGCGCCGTGCCCCGGTCCTCCGCGCCGCCAGGCCCGGGCACCGTCGTGCGTTTCGCCGAGGCGTACCGGTCGTCCAGGGAATCCGGGGCCGGTGCCGGTCCGGTGTCGTCGGCCGTTTCGTCGTAGAGCTGACCCCACCAGTCGTCGTCCTGGCGAGTGGGCCCGTCCCCCTGCTGACTCATGCCGGTAATTGTCACCACGCGGGCCGCGCGGAAACGGGGCATCGGCGAAATCGGGCCCTCCTCGCCCAGCGCATCGAGGGACAGGGCGAACGGCCGTACGAGATCTGCGGTTCCGTGCGGGCTCGGGCACGCTGGGCAGATGGGAGCGTGGGAACTCCTGCTGGTCGGCCTGGTGATCGCGCTGGGCCTGTGCGGAGTGCTGGTGCCCGGCGTGCCGGGTTCGTGGCTGGTGTGGGCCGGGGTCCTGTGGTGGGCGTTGATGAACCCGTCCGGCCCGGCCTGGGCGCTCCTGGTCGGCGCGACCGTCGTCCTGCTGCTGGCGCAGGTCGTCCGCTGGACGCTGCCCCCACGCCGGCTGCGGGCGAGCGGCGCGACACCCCGGATGGCGGTGTACGCGGGCGTCGGCGCGCTCGCCGGCTTCGTGCTGCTGCCCGTGGTGGGCGCGCTGCCCGGCTTCATGGGCGGGATCTACCTCGGCGAACGACTCCGGCTCGGCCGCCACGGCGAGGCGATGGCCGCGCTGCGAACGGCGATGCGCTCGGGCGGCTCCAGCGTGTTCACGGAACTCTTCGCCTGCCTGCTGATCGCGGCCGCGTGGCTGGGCTCGGTGCTGTGGGGCTGACCCCGCCCGCGGTCACAGCAGGACGCGGCTCACACAGTCGGCGATGGCCCGCATCCCGTCGTCGTCGAAGTGCAGATGGTCGCCGGGGTCGTAGCGCGGCAGCAGCCGCACCGGGTCGGCCGGATCGCGCAGCGCCGCGTCCGCGTCGCAGACGGCGTCGAAGGCCCCGCCG
>NZ_WWKH01000452.1:0-934 GCF_009865595.1 Streptomyces sp. SID1328
CTGCGGGCGTTCGCCGGGGGCCGGCTGAGCGTGCCGGAGGGAGGCGCGGAGGTACTGCCCGGGCTGCTGGCGCGCGCCCTGCCGCCGGGCACCGTGCGGACCGGGGTGCGGGTCACCTCGGTCTCCACCACCTCGGTCACCACCGCCGAGCACGGCGTACTGCGCTGTCGCGCGGTCCTGCTGGCCACGGACGCCCGTGCGGCGGCCGAGCTGCTGCCGGGGCTCCGCGTCCCCGGCTTCCACCCGGTCACCGTCGTCCACCACACCACCGACGACCCCGGCCCGGCGCTGTCCACGGGCACCTCGCTGCTGCTGGACGCGGACCGGGGCGGCCCGGTCGCGCACACGGCGGTGATCAGCAACGTCGACCCGAGCCGCGCCCCGGCCGGCCGCACCCTGATCTCCTCGACGGTGCTCGGCACCCCGCCCGAAGACGTGGACGCCGCCGTCCGCACCCACCTGTCCCGCCTGTACGGCACCCCCACCAACCGCTGGGAAACCCTGGCCGTCCACCACACCCCGGACGCCGTCCCGGCCACGCGCCCCGCCTACGACCCCCACCGCCCCGTACGCCTTCTGGCGGGCCTCTACGTCTGCGGCGACCACCGGGACACCCCCACCCTCCAGGGCGCCCTCCACTCGGCCACGCGGGCCACCACGGCCATCCTGACGGACCTGGGAGCCACCTCCTCCATGCACCTGGCGGACCCCCCGGCGACGATGCCGCGGGCGGCCTGACACGGGAGGCCCGCCGGGCCCGATCCCTGGGGGCGCCCCCCGTAACGGGCGCCCCCTACCCCAGCGCCGCCACCCGCTCCCGGTACCCGCGGGCCGGGGCCGCGTCGCGGTAGGGCTCCAGGCGGCGTTCGAAGTCGCGGATGTACTCCACCGCGCGGACCGAGCGCATGTCGGCGGCCTGGGCGGCGGCCTCGGC
>NZ_WWKH01000453.1:0-884 GCF_009865595.1 Streptomyces sp. SID1328
CACCGTGAAGCCGGGGCGGGCGGCCGCGCCGCGGTGCCCGAGCAGCCGCAGCGCGACCGGCTCGGGCAGCGGCTCGACCGGGCGCAGCAACTCCCCCGGTACGCCGAGGGGTTCACGGCTGGTGGCGAGGACGGTGAGGTACGGGCAGTCGGCCAGCAGGCGCTCGGCGAGCCGGGCGGCGGCGTCCACGACGTGCTCGCAGTTGTCCAGGATGATCAGCATCCGGCGCCGCCCGCAGTGCTCCACCAGCCGCGCGACGGGGTCGCCCCAGCGGTCGGAGGCGGCGCGCACGCTGTCCACGCCCGCGCCGTGCAGCACGGTCTCGCGGGCGCCGATGGCGGTGAGCACGGCCTGCGGTACGGCGTCGGGGTCGTCCACGGGCGCGAGTTCGGCGAGCCAGGCCCCGTCGGGGACGGTGTCCCGGACCGCCTCGGCGGCCTCGATGGAGAGCCGGGTCTTGCCCGCCCCGCCGGGCCCGAGCAGCGTGACCAGCCGGGAGCCGGCGAGATCGGCGCCGATGGCATCGATGTCGGACTCCCGGCCGACGAACGAGGTCAGCCGGGCGGGCAGGTTGCCCGCCGCGGGCCGGGGCGCGGCGGAAGCGGCGGGGGTGGCAGGGCCGGGCGCCACCGGTTCGGGCCCGGTGTCGGCCAGCAGCTCGGCGTGCAGCGCGCGCAGCTCGGCGCCGGGGTCGGAGCCCAGCCGGTCGGCGAGGAGCTGCCGTACGTCCTCGTAGGCGGCCAGCGCCCGGGCGGTGCGGCCGGTGTCGCGCAGGGCGCGCAGCCGCAGGACCTGCAGGGGCTCGTCCAGGGGATGCTCGTCGCACAGCGCGGCCAGCTCGGGCAGGGAGGACTCGGCGTGCCCGAGGGCGAGCGCGGCGGTGT
>NZ_WWKH01000454.1:0-626 GCF_009865595.1 Streptomyces sp. SID1328
CGGGGCCCGGCGAGGGCGTCCTGCGCGTGGTCGAGAGCGGCGGTGAGCGCGGTCCGGCGGGCGGGCGCGGTGCCGGTGCCGGCCGCGTCGAGCAGGGCGGCGACGGCGTCGTACACGTCGGCCACCGCCCGGCGCTCGCCGTCGAAGCGGAAGTCGCCCGCGAGCGAGCCGGGGGTGGGCAGGGCGAGGCGGAGGAGGAGCAGCCAGAGCGCTCCGGCGAGGAAGGCGAGGGCGCCCTGCCATGCGGGCGGCCCGGCGGGGGTGCCCGCGCCGACGGCGGCGGTGACGAGGAGCTGGGTGCCGGCCGCCGAGGCGACCGGGCCGACGGCACTGATCGAGCCCGCCAGCAGGCCGAGCACCGTCAGGGCGACGGTGAGCGGTACGGCGGCAAGGTGCTGTCCGCCGTAGGTGCCGGCGAGCAGGCCGAGGGCGCCGGCCAGGGCGGGGGTGCCGAGGCGGTCGACGGAGGCGCGCCTGCTGCCGGGGCGGTCGTTGATCCCGGCGAGCATCGCGCCGGTCGCGGCGAGGACGCCCTCGGCGGTCAGTCCGGCGAGCATCCCGGCGACCAGCAGCGGTCCGGCGGCGAGGGCGCCCCGGACCACCGCGCTCCAGGGCAGGGGGCCGCG
>NZ_WWKH01000455.1:0-258 GCF_009865595.1 Streptomyces sp. SID1328
CCCGCCGCGGCGACGGCCCGGCGGGCCTCGGCGGTGGCCTCCTCGGCGCGGCCCTCGCCGTCGTCCAGGCGCAACAGGGGCCTGCCCTCGGCGAGGACACGGGTCTTGGTGGACAGGGTGCCGTCCAGCCGCAGCGCCAGCAGGCGGACCCGGTCGCCGAGCGCGGCGCGGAGTTCGGCGCTGGACGGATCGTCACCGAGGGCGGTGACCAGGGTGACGTCCCGGCCGTCGGCGGCGGCGAGCCAGGCGGCCAGCGCC
>NZ_WWKH01000456.1:0-249 GCF_009865595.1 Streptomyces sp. SID1328
GGGCCGCGTCTGCTCGGCTCTGCCTGGGTCGACGGTGGACGGGATGAGAGCACCCCGCGCACCCCACAATGCGCCCGCGGTCGGGAACGGTGCCCCCTCCATCCCGGTGCCCGCCGATCCCCGCCGGGGGCATTGCCTTGACCGTGAGCCGCTCTATGCGGTGATCGACTCATGGCCTGCGGCCCTATCCACCCGTTGGCGCGTGTCGGCGCAGCGCGGGCGGAGCGGAGCGCAGCCGGGGCTTGATGA
>NZ_WWKH01000005.1:0-7379 GCF_009865595.1 Streptomyces sp. SID1328
TGGGGGCGGGAGGTGGAAACTGCCCGTGTCGGACATCGACGGGGTGGTGACGGCCGGGGGGCGGGTGCCCAGGTCGGCTGTCGGGGAGGAGGCGGGCAGGCGGGCGTCCGTCGTCGTGCCGCTGGTGTCCGGGGCGCCGACGGGACGGTGACCCCAGCGGGTGTCCACCGCGGAGGCGGGTTTGTGGGGGCCCTCGGGGCCGAAGCCGGGGGGCAGGGGGCCCAGCTGGTCGAAGATTTCTATCGGCTCGTCGTCGGGGCCGGGCTCGGGGAGGAGTTCACGGGCGGCGGCGAGGGCCTTGCGGGTGCCCGTGGCGGTGCGGAAGCGGGCCGCGGGGTCGGGCTGGAGCATGGTGGCGATCACCTGCCACAGCGGGTCGGGCACCCGCGCGGGCGCACCCGGCGTCCCGTGCTCGAGGAAGTACCGGACGATCTCCTTGCCGTCCGGCTTGGCCCCCTCCAGCAGATACAGGGCGACCAGCCCCACGGCGAACAGGTCACCGGGGAAGTCGGGTTCGGCCCCCAGCAGTTGCTCGGGCGCCAGATAGCCCGGCGTACCGACCACGAGGTTGGTCTCGGTCAGCCGGGGCTCCCCGAACCGCATGGCGATGCCGAAGTCGGACAGCCGCAGCCGGGGCCGGCCCGTGCCGGTGGCCTCCAGCAGCACGTTGGCGGGCTTGATGTCCCGGTGCACGACCCCCTCGGCGTGCACGGCACCCAGCCCGGACAGCAACTGGTCCAGCAGGGTGCACACGAACACCGGCGGAAGAGGGCCGTAGTCGTTGATCAGATGGACCAGGGAGCCACCGGACACCAGGTCCATGGTGAACAGGACCTGGTCGTCGTCGGCCGCCCAGCTCGCCGGCGCGAGCACATGCGGATGATCGATGCGCAGCGCCTGCTCGCGCACGAAGCGCAGCAGGGTGTGGGCGTCGCGCTGCTGCAGCACCTTGGCGGCGACATAACGCCGTCTGCGATGGTCCCAGGCGCGCCACACCGCGCCCACACCGCCACGCCCGATCGGGTCGGCCAGCTCGTACCGGCCCGCGAACACCTCACCCATGACCGTGCAGCTCCTCCCCCTGGTGCGCTGCCCCGGCCGTACGACCGGGCCCGGTGCCGGACCTCCTCCGGACCGGGCCGGGGGTCAGCTCTGGTGGGACTGGTAGTGCGTGACCGCGTCGGCGGTGCGGCCCGCGCCGTAGACCCGGAGGAACTCTGCCAGTTCGGGGTGGGTCCGGGCGAGGGTGTCCGCGGCGTCGATGATGTCCCCGGCGGCGGCGACGGAGCGCAGCAGTGACTGGATCTCGCGCACGACCCGCTTGACCGTGGGCGCGCCCGAACTGTTCGTCGTCGTGGTGGTGTTGTTCAGCACCGAGCCCCCTTGGGACTTCTTGATCTCATCCATGCGGTCGGTCGCCTCGGCCGCGCTCACGCTGCCGTCCGCCACCTGCGCGGCCAGCTCCTGCAGCAACTGCACCCGCTGCACCACCGCGGGATTGCCGATCTTGGCCCGCTGGCCGCTCATGAGCTGCGACAGCATCGGAGCCGACAGCCCCAGCGCGGCGGCGAGCCGGGCCTGGTTGAGCCCGAGATCGTCGATGAGCTTACGGAAGAGCGCCCCCAACGGCTCCCCGTACCAGTTCCGCTGGAGCTCCCGCGCTCTCGCGGTGGCTTCCTGCTGTGCGGCATCCATTGCGTCTCCCCATCGCTTCCCCAGAAACCGTGGTTCGCTGAAGCGAACCACGTCGAGCATCCTACGGAGCGGGGTGATTCGCGGGGACCCCCAATCTTTTTGCGGGATACGGGGGGTGAACCGGTACTCTGGTCTGCGACGCCCGCCAGGAGCCCGTTCTCCCGTCGGTCGTTCCCTTCCGGGGCCTTAGCTCAGTTGGTAGAGCGCTGTCTTTGCATGGCAGATGTCAGGGGTTCGACTCCCCTAGGCTCCACACCGAAAAACCCCCTCCGACCTGCGAAAACGCAGTGCGGAGGGGGTTTTCTCGTGCCGCCGTGGGGACGGGGCCTCGGGGCAGAGCGGGCGCTGTTTCACGTGAAACAGCCTGCGGTGCCCGTGACTTGAGGCGTCAGGTCAGCGGTTCTCGTCACCCTCGACGTCATCCTCGACCTGCTTTGCCTGGACCTCCGGGTCCAGGACGGAGGTGCCGGTGCCGTCGACCGAGTGGAGGCGGGCGGAGTCCGGCATTTCCGTGGCGGCCGGGGGCTCGACCAGCCAGTCCGGGTTGGCCTGGCGGTCCCACCACTGCCAGACGGCGTAGGCGCCGCCGGCAAGCAGGCTGGCCAGGGCCACGTACTTCAGCGCCCGGCCGCTGCGGCCACGACGCTCGTTGCGGCGGGCCAGCTTCTTGATCTCCTTGGCCGACACATTGCCCCGCAGTGCGACCAGTGCGGCAGCGCTGCGCGCCGCGGCCTCGTCGTACACCGGGGTGGCGGCGGCCACGGCCTGCTCGATCTTGGGCCGGGAGTACACCGCCGCCTGCTTGGCGGCCTTGCGGGTCAGCTTGGCAGCGTCCTGTGCCGCCTGATCGACCTTCGGCGGCACGTGGGAGAGTGCTCGCTCCACCTGCGGGGCGAGCTTGGCGTCGTACTGAAGGCGGGCCTGGTCGGCCGCCTGCGAGACCACGGGCGCCAGCCGTACACGTGCCTCCTGCGTGTAATGAGCGGCACGCTCCTTGGCCGTGTCGGCATAGGGCGCCACCACGTCCGCTGCGTGCAGCACGCTGTCCTTGGCCGAACCGGTCGCGGCGCGCACGCTGTCGATGCGGGTCACGGGAACCTCCTCCTCGGTGGCGGTACGGTATTTCGACTGTCCACCCTGTTACGGATCATGCCTGTCGGTGGCCCACACAGCATGTGTGGACGGGCATACGGGTGCCGATCTCTGGCGAAGCGGTGAAATTCCGGGCAACCGGCCCCGCTCACGACCCTGCCACGATTCGCCGCCGCGCGCCGCCCATACGGGCCGAACTCGCCGTCACTCGCCCGGTTCGGGGGCCACCGGGAGCGTGCGAGGATCGGGGGCGAACGGAAAGACAACGGAAGGCAGACCGTGGCCGAGCAGCTTTACGCCACCCTGAAGACCAACCACGGGGACATCAAGATCAGGCTGTTCCCGAACCACGCGCCGGCCACGGTCAGGAATTTCGTCGAGCTGGCCCAGGGCGAGCGCTCCTGGAAGCACCCCGGGACCGGCGTCGAGAGCACGGACCGGCTCTACGACGGCACCACCTTCCACCGGGTGATCAGCGGCTTCATGCTCCAGGGCGGCGACCCGCTCGGCACCGGCATCGGCGGCCCCGGCTACCAGTTCCCGGACGAGTTCCACCCCGACCTGTCCTTCAACAAGCCCTATCTGCTCGCCATGGCCAATGCCGGGCCGGGCACCAACGGCTCGCAGTTCTTCATCACGGTCTCCCCGACCACCTGGCTGAACCGCAAGCACACCATTTTCGGCGAGGTCGCCGACCCGGCCAGCCAGAAGGTCGTCGATGCCATCGCCGCCGTCCCCACCGGCCGCAACGACCGCCCGGTCGAGGACGTGGTGATCGAGTCCGTGGTGGTGGAGAAGAGCGAGGGCTGATCGGCGGCCGGTGACTTCCGCACAGGGAACCAAATGCCCCTCTCGTCCGTAAGGATGGGCGGGGGCGGTGCCGCGCCCCCGGAGTGACGACGGACGACGCGAGGGACGAAGGGGAACTCATGGAACAGGCAGCGGCCGACGCCCCGGGCGCCCGCAGCGTGCCCGTCTGCTACCGGCATCCGGACCGGGAGACCGGCGTGCGCTGCACCCGCTGCGACCGGCCGATCTGCCCGGAATGCATGGTCGACGCCTCCGTCGGCTTCCAGTGTCCCGACTGCGCGCGCGGCGGCACCCCCGCGTCGGGCGGCACCGCGTCCGCTCCCGCAGACAACCGCCCCCGCACCCTCGCGGGCGGCACCCTCACCCGCGATCCCCGCCTGGTCACCAAGGTCCTCATCGGGCTGAACCTGGCCCTTTTCCTGGTGAAGCTCTCCCTGGGCGATGTCTTCACCAACCAGCTCGACCTGATCGGCCGGGCCTACGCCCCCCATCTCACCGGCATCCAGGGTGTGGCCGAGGGGCAGTGGTACCGCCTGCTGACCTCGATGTTCCTGCATGGCGGCTATGTGCACATCCTGTTCAACATGCTCAGCCTGTGGTGGATCGGCGGCCCGCTCGAAGGCGCCCTCGGCCGCGCCCGCTACCTCACGCTGTATCTGGTCTGCGGCCTGGCCGGCGGCGCGCTGACCTATCTGCTGGCCGCGCCCAACCAGCCCTCGCTGGGTGCCTCCGGGGCAATCTTCGGGCTGTTCGGCGCCACCGCGGTGCTGATGCGCCGCCTCCGGTACGACATGCGGCCCGTCATCGTGCTGCTGGTGGTCAACCTGATCATCACGTTCGGGGTGCCGGGCATCGCCTGGCAGGCGCACATCGGCGGTCTCGTCGCGGGTGTCGTCGTGGGGTACGCGATGATCCACGCCCCACGTGAGCGACGGGCGCTGATCCAGTACGGAGCCTGTGCGCTGGTGCTCCTCGTGGTGGCGGTTCTCACCCTGGTGCGGACGCTCCAGCTCACCTGAGCCCGAACCGTTGTCCACAGTCTGTGCCCGATCTTGTGCACACGGTGCGGGAACAATCGTGCCCCCTGCCGCTCGGATGTGAATCCGCAGGTCAGACAGGGGGCATGAGGCGGAGCGCCGGTCGTCGGATGGTGTTTCCGGCGTCAACCGGGGATTAGTTATCCACAGATCGTATTCCTTTTCCCCAGGGGGGTGTGGATACTTCGTTGGCCTGTGGATAACTCAGTGGAGGGCCGTGGGCAGAGGTCGCCGGAACCGGGTGCGGGGCCCGGTCACTTCCACTGGGTGGAGACGCCGAAGCCCGCCGCGATGAAGCCGAAGCCGACGACGATGTTCCAGTTGTCCAGGCTGTCGATCGGCAGCGAGCCGTCGGTCACGTAGAACACCACGATCCACGCCAGGCCGATGAGGAACATGGCCAGCATGACGGGCGCGACCCAGGCGCTGTTGGTGAGCTTGATGGCCTGGGCCTGCTTGGCCGGCGGCGGCGTGTAGTCGGCCTTCTTGCGGATACGTGACTTCGGCACGAAGGTCTCTCCTGTCGATGCGCTGCGTGGCCGCGCAGGTTCTGGGTCGAGCTCGGGGCAGCGTACAAGGGGACGGCAAGGGCACACCGGGTGCTCCCCCGGACGTCCGTTAGCGTAGTGCTTCCGCGGCGCCGAAGGAGATAAGGGTACGTTGAGCAATTCTGCCGACTCCCCAGGGACGGGAGCAATGGGTTCCGCGCCCGCCCGTCGTCCCCGTTTCCGGCCGGTGCGGATTCTCACCGCCGGTGTCTTCGCTCTGGCCGGCCTCATCTTCGTCACCAGCTTCAACACCGCCAAGGGCACCGACCTGCGCACCGACACGTCGTTGCTGAAGCTGTCGGACCTCATCCAGGAGCGCAGCCGGAAGAACCAGGGCCTGGACGAGTCCAACGCCACACTGCGGCACAGGGTCGAGTCGCTCGCCGAGGGCGACGACGGCAGCACCCGCGCCCAGGACCGGCGGCTCGGCGGGCTGGAGAAGAGCGCGGGCACCGAGCGGCTCACCGGCAAGGCGGTCACCGTCACCCTCAACGACGCCCCGCCGAACGCCACCGCCAAGCTCCCCGGTTATCCCCCGCCGCAGCCCGACTACCTGGTCATCCACCAGCAGGACCTCCAGGCGGTCGTCAACGCGCTGTGGCACGGCGGCGCCCAGGGCATCAAGGTCATGGACCAGCGGCTGATCTCCACCAGCGCGGTCCGCTGCGTCGGCAACACCCTGATCCTCCAGGGCCGCGTCTACTCGCCCCCGTACAAGATCACCGCCGTGGGTGACCCGGAGCGGCTGAAGCAGGCGCTGGCCGCGAGCAAGGCGATCCAGAACTACATGGTGTACGTCAATGTCTACGGCCTCGGCTGGGACGTCGCCGACCAGGGCACCGTCACGCTGCCCGGCTACACCGGCACCGTCGACCTGCACTACGCGACGCCCGTGAAGTAGGCACGCCCGAGGCAGCCGCAGCTCACCCGCCGACCGCTTGTTCGCGGCGCGAAACCGTTCCGCCCGTCATTGAGGTGATCGGCGCCCGGCCCCGTAAGTCCAGGTGTGCTCCAGGCACGCCGGTGACGGACCCGGCGCCGTTAGTCTGGTGCCGTACGGCGTGAGTCAGGAGCCGTGGAGGAACGGAAGGGACGGCATGTACGGCTGGATCTGGCGGCATCTGCCGGGCAACGCGTTGGTGAGGGCACTGATCTCGCTCGTGCTCGTCGTGGCCGCGGTCTACGTCCTGTTCCAGTACGTGTTCCCGTGGGCGGAACCGCTGCTGCCCTTCAACGATGTGACGGTGGACAACCAGTGAGCAGCGCCCGGATTCTCGTCGTCGACAACTACGACAGCTTCGTCTTCAACCTCGTCCAGTACCTGTACCAGCTCGGCGCCGAGTGCGAGGTGCTGCGCAACGACGAGGTGACCACCGCGCACGCCCAGGACGGCTTCGACGGCGTCCTCCTCTCGCCCGGACCGGGTACGCCCGAGGAGGCCGGGGTCTGTGTGGACATGGTCCGGCACTGCGCGGCGACCGGTGTCCCGGTGTTCGGGGTCTGCCTCGGCATGCAGTCGATGCAGGTCGCCTACGGCGGGGTGGTGGACCGGGCGCCCGAGCTGCTGCACGGCAAGACCTCGCCGGTGATCCACGAGGGGCGGGGCGTCTTCGCGGGACTGCCGACCCCGTTCATCGCCACCCGGTACCACTCGCTGGCCGCCGAGCCGGCCACCGTGCCCGCCGAGCTGGAGGTCACCGCCCGCACCGAGGACGGGATCATCATGGGGCTGCGCCACCGTGAACTCCCGGTCGAGGGAGTGCAGTTCCACCCCGAGTCGGTGCTGACCGAGCACGGCCACCGGATGCTGGCCAACTGGCTCGCCGAGTGCGGCGACCGGGACGCGGTGGCGAGGTCGGCGGGGCTCGCCCCGGTGGTGGGCAGGGCCACGGCGTGACCACCCCGCGCCCGGAACGCGAGGACGCGTACGGCGGGGTGCCGTACGGGTCCTACGGTCCGGCGTTCGTGGGCGCGGGCGATCCGGGGACGGCGCGGATGCCGGCCGTGGACCAGTACGGCGAGTACGGCGATCAGCATCCCGAACTCCCCCTCGACGACCGGACGATGGCCCTCAGAGTGCCCGGTGCGGCGGAGGGCGCGTACGGCTCGCTGAGCGCCTCCGCGGGCGCGGCGGGCTCTGGGGGAGCCCCCGGGGGCCGCGCGGCCCGCAGGAAGGCCGCCAAGCGCGGTGGCGGGC
>NZ_WWKH01000046.1:0-1400 GCF_009865595.1 Streptomyces sp. SID1328
GCATCGGGGAGGCGCCCGCTCCCGACGCCCCCGCGGTGGGCTCCCTCACCGTGCTGCTCAGCGGCCGCGAGGGCGGCGCGCTGCCCGCGGCCGCGCTGCACTACGCCGAGGGACGGCTGCTGCCCGCGGCCGGTCCGCTCGCCGACCGGATGTGACACCGGGCGCGGCCGCCGGGCGGTCCGTCCTGCCGCCCGGAGCAGTACCTCTCCGTGACCGGATACCGCCACGGCGGAACCTGGGTAACCTCATAGACATGACGGAGCACCGCGACGCCGAGGACGCCCCGCATCCCGACGTCTGGACCGGACGCGCCACCAACCGCGTGCAGTGGGTACTGGCGCTTGCCGGTGCCGCCTGCATGGCGCTCGGCATCGAGCTGGCCGTGCAGTCCGCGTGGACCTCCGGGATCATCGCCCTGGTCATGTCCGTCGTGGGCTGCATCGCGGTCGGGCTGCTCGTCCTGTTCGGCACGCTCGCCTTCGTGCACGTCGACCTCAAGCTGGAGCGGGACGCCCTGGAGGTGCGCTGCGGCCATGTCGGGCTGCCGCGCCGCCGCATCCCGCTCTCCCAGGTGGTCGACGCCGAGTACATCCCGCACGTCACCCCCCGCAACTGGGGCGGCTGGGGCTACCGCTGGCGTCCCGAGAAGGGCACCGCCGTGGTCGTCCGCCGGGGCGAGGGCATCGTGCTCAGCCTGTGGGACGGCCACACCTTCACCATCACCGTCGACAACGCCGAGTCGGCCGTCCGGGTCATCCGGGCCCGGCTCCGCGCCATCACCCCGGACAACGCGCACTGACCCCGCTCAGCCCACCGTCTCCTGCCGGGGCACCGGCTCCCCGCGGGTCACCCGCTCCTCCTCGCCCCACGGGCGTGCCGTGGCCCACCCGGCCAGCAGCCCCGCGCCCGCCGTCACCGTGGTGAAGCTCAGCGCGTCACCCACCGACGCGATCACCGCCAGCGCCGTGAGCGCCGCCCCCGCCGTCAGCACCACCGGCGTCGGCCGAGTCGCCCGCCACAGCGCGTGCAGCACCCACCCGAACACCGCCGCCAGCAGCAGCGCCCCCACCACCCCCTGCTCGGCCAGCAACTGCAGCGGTGCCGAATGCGGCCGCCCCGCCGGATCACCAGGCGTCCCGAAGCGCCCCGGCCCCACACCCCACACCGGCGCCTCACGGGCCAGCCGCACCGCCCGGCCCCACAGCCCCACCCGGTAGGGCCCGATCCGCTCCGTGAACTCCGCAGCGCACCCACCGGGCAGCACCCCGGACGCCAGCCCCCACACCGCGCCCACCGCCACCCCGGCCACGACCGCCAGCCCGGCGAGCCCCGCACCCCGGTACGGCGTCGAACCGGCGGCCACCGAGCACAGCAGTACGGCGCCCCCGGCCGCGCAGCCA
>NZ_WWKH01000457.1:0-575 GCF_009865595.1 Streptomyces sp. SID1328
TACTTCACGATCTACCTGCGCCGCGAGATCGCCCGCATGGCCGGCCTCACCCAGAAAGCCGCCCGCGAACAGTCCCGGATCTCCTTCGGCAAGGTCGCGGAGTACCAGAAGCGCGGCGCCGTGCACTTCCACGCCGTGATCCGCTTCGACGGACCGGACGGCCCCGACACCCCGCCCCCGCACTGGGCGACCGGTGACCTCCTCGACGCCGCGATACGCGCCGCCGCCGCCCGCGTCGCCGTGGACGTGGACCCGGCCGGGGACCAGCCGGCCCGCACACTCCGGTGGGGGGAACAGATCGACGTGCGCCCGATCCGTGCGTTCGGGGAGGGTGCCGAGATCACCGAACAGGCCGTGGCCTCCTACGTCGCCAAGTACGCCACCAAAGCCGCCGAAACAACGGGAACCGTGGATCGCCGGATCGGCAACAAGGAAGCGCTGAACCTGCTCGACGTGCCCGACCACCCGGCCCGGCTCATCGCCGCGTGCCTCGACCTCCACCCGCTCTACCCGGACCGGAAGTTACGGGACTGGGCTCACATGCTCGGCTTCCGCGGCCACTTCTCCACCAAGTC
>NZ_WWKH01000458.1:0-2969 GCF_009865595.1 Streptomyces sp. SID1328
TCCTCATCCTTCTTGGAGGAGATCAGGAACAGTTCCGCCACTTCGTCCACCAGGACGATCACGGGCACGGGCCGTAAGCCGGCGGGCAGCTCCCACACGTCGGAGACGCCTTGCAGGCTCAGCAGGTCGAACCGGGACTCCATCTCGCCCACCAGCACATCCAGCAGGGAGGCGGAGTCGTCCGGCGTGGTCGCCAGCGCCGACAGCCGAGCCGCGTAGGCGGAGTGCTCGACGCCGCGCTTGCAGTCGATCCCGACCAGGGCCACCGGCAGCTTGGCGAGGCCCTTGATCAGGTTGCGCTGATAGACGGACTTCCCGGAGTTGTTCGCGCCGAGGGTCAGTGCCATCGGGATCTGGCGGTAGTCCCGCACGAACGCGGTCCCGTCCTCCCGCAGAGCCACCGGCACCGACAGCCCCTCAGGGCGAGCACGGCGCGGCATCCGGACTCGGCGCAGCACGTCGTAGCCGGTCATGCGGAGTTCGACGTGGCCAGGCTTGGTCTCCGCGACGGTCACCGAGTGCACACCCCAGGCATGGCGGAGCCGCTCGGAGGCGGCCACCAGGTCGGCCGGTTCCAGGCCGGCCGGGAGACGCAGGGTCACGCGCAGGCCGGTGGAGGTGCCCCGGATGTGGCGGACCTTCGGCGGGACCGGCTGAACCTCGGTGTGGGCGATGTTCCGCGCCAGGAAGGCCCGCAGGCGGGACGGCTGAACCGTCAGCCCGCACACGTCCATCGTGGAGCGGTAGGTGAAGGAGAACCGCCCCCAGGTGACCGGCAGACCGACCAGCGACCAGTACACGCGCGGCGCATACACCTTCGCGTAGCCGAGACCGCCGGCCCCCGCTAGCGCTCCCGTGGTCTCCAGGACCGTGGACAGGTCGGTCATGATCAGACCGCCGGGGTGATCGCCACGGCGCGGAACGAGATGCCGTGCCGCTTCTGGCCGTTGAACTCGTTCTCCCAGTCCCGCGCCTTCAGCCCCACGACCCGGACCGGGGTACCCGGCGCCAGACCCTCCGGGCAGCCGGTCTCCGGGACGGTCACCTGGTAGAGGTTGCCCTCCCCCTCGTCCGAGACCAGCAGGCCCACGGTCGACATGTCCGCGCCGGTCTCCCGGTCCACGGCCCGCTCCCCAGTCTTCTTGTTCACCATCTTGGGTTCCGGCGCAGTCGCCACGAACACCACAGCGGTCGAAAGGTCGATCTTGAACGACGGCATCCGTCACTCCTTGAGTCAGCCCCGGCGACCTCCGCCAGGTAGCAGCTTCTCTATGAATGTAGGCACAGAAAAACTGCGAGTCAAGAAGTTCTGCGAGTAGCAGTGCGGCTGTATCTCTGGGACTCTGAGAGCGACACCTGAGGAGGAGTACATGACCAGCGGTTTCGGTCTCGTCGTCCGGTTCACACTGCGCGACGCTGAAGCGGCAAAAGCCTTTGACGCTCTCGTGAGTGAGACCCTTGAAGGCATCCGAGCGCACGAGCCCGGCACCCTCGCTTACGTCGTGCACACCGTGGCGGACGACCCCAATGCCCGCTTGTTCTACGAGCTGTACGCGGACCGTGAGGCGTTCGACGAGCACGAGCGGCAGGAGCACACGCGGCGCTTCCTGAGCGAGCGGGAACGGTATGTGACGGACGTGGACGTGACCTTCGTCCAGAGTCAGGACGCCGGGGTGTGGAAGTGACCCCTGAGGAGCGACGGGTCTTTGGTACGCGGGTCGCGGACCTCCGCGAACAACGTGGCCTGACGCAGAAGCAGTTGGCTGCGGAGATCGGCCGTACGGCGAGTTGGCTGTCGCAGGTTGAGCGGGGGATTCAGCCGGTCAATCGGCTCGACGTGCTGAGGCTGTTGGCCGATGGCCTCGGGGTCTCCGTCCAGGAGCTCCAGGCGGATGCGCCGGCGCAAGTCCCTGTGGAGGCGTCTGCCGAGGAGCTGCCGAACGACCTTGACCAGGCGCGGTTGGTCATCTCGGGACACCCGGTGCCGGAGGTCGTTCTAGACCCCGCTGGACCCGGCCCCGCCAACGTCGAGGAACTCCAGCGCGCGGTAGATCGGGTGTGGGAGCTGACCCACGCCAACGAGTTCGCAGAACTCAGTGCCGCGCTGGGGCCGTTGGTTCCCCGGATCGAGCGAGCGGCGCGGACGGCTTCGCCCGACGATCGGGGCAGGCTCTGGGGGCTGCTCAGCCGCACGTACCAGGCTCTTGCCGCAGCGTTCGTCCGTCAGGACGAGGCGGATGCCGCGTGGGTGGCAGCGGATCGGGCGATCCGGGCGGCCGAGGAGTCGGGCAACACGCTGGAAGTGTTCGCCAGCATCTTTCGTCTCGCTCAGGCATTCGTCCGGCTCAAGCATCTTGACCAGGCCGAGCACTCCGCGACGACTGCCCTGAACGCCCTTGAGCGGCACTACGGCGACGCCGCGAACGAGCCCGAAGCACTGTCGGTCATCGGAGCGTTGCATCTGGCACTAGCGCTGATCCACGCCCGAGCCGGCGCACGCACGAGGGCGCGACAAGAGATGAAGCGAGCGCGGGAGGTGGCCGCTCGTCTTGGGGAGGATCGGAACGACTTCAACTTGGAGTTCGGGCCGACGAATGCCGAGATCCAGGCGGTGTCGATCGCGGTCGAGCTGGGAGACGCCGGCGAGGCCATCGAAGTGGGTACCGAGCTGGACACGTCCACCATGTCCGTGGAGCGCAGGGCACGTCTGAAACTGGATCTCGGCCGGGCCTACGCCCAGCGGCGCCAGGTCGGTGAGGCCATGGGTGCCCTGTTGGACGCCGAGCAACTGTCGCCCGACCTGATCCACACCCACGTTGCTGCCCGAGAGACGATCCGCGATCTACTCCTCTTCGCTGGCCGCACGGCGCCCCCGGAGCTGAAGGAACTCGCAGAGCGAGCCGACGCGCGCCCCTGAGTTGTTACAGGTTTCTCTACCTCATCAAGCCCCGGCTGCGCTCCGCTCCGCC
>NZ_WWKH01000459.1:0-22275 GCF_009865595.1 Streptomyces sp. SID1328
GGCTCCTACAACCTGGGCTAGATGGCCAACGCCATGCCGCAGGCGATCGGCGCGCAGATGCTCGACAAGGACCGGCAGGTCGTCGCCTTCTGCGGTGACGGCGGGCTGTCCATGCTGCTGGGCGACCTGATGACCATCCGCACCGAGCAGCTGCCGGTCAAGCTCGTCGTCTTCGACAACCAGCGCCTCGGCATGGTCAAGCTGGAGCAGGAACAGGCCGGGCTGCCGGAGTTCGGCACGGTCCTCGACAACCCGGACTTCGCGGCCGTCGCCCAGGCCCTCGGCATCACCGGCATCCGGGTCACCCGGCCCGAGGACCTGACCGACGCGGTGAAGCGCGCGTTCGCCGAGCCGGGGCCCGTCCTGCTGGACGTGCTCACCAACCCTGACGAGATCGCCGTACCCGGCAAGACGACCGTCCAGCAGGGCTGGGGGTTCGCCATCGCCAAGGTCAGGGAGAACCTGTCGAGTTCGAGCCGGTAGACACGCGCCGTACGGCGGCGCCCGGTGTGCACACCGGGCGCCGCCGTTTCACGGCCGGGCCGGTGAGAGGTGCCGGGCGAAGAAGCGGGTCGCGCTGTCGGCCTCGGCCAGGTGCCAGGCGACCTGCTCACCCGCGTTGGCGTGCAGCGACTTCTCCGCCGAGGCGAAGGCGTCGAACAGGGCGAGGCTCGCCTCCCGCGGAATGCGCCCGCTGTCCCAGTGCATGGCGAACTCGACCGGCACGGTGATCCGCTTCGCCGCCTCGAACAGGGCGTCCGGCCAGGTCATGCCGAAGACCGCGGCGGTGATCCGGGGCTCGGCCGCCACCAGCGGCATCCCGATCGCCATGCCCAGGCCGAAGCCGACGTAGCCGACCGGGCCGCCGGTGCCGATCTCCGGAAGTTCCTGGAGGGCGTCGAGCGTCGCCCGGTACTCGGGCACGGCCTGCTCGGCCAGCCGGACGTTGTACGGGACGACGACCGGCGCCTCCGGTGCGCCCGCCACCTGGGCCCGGCGCAGCTCGGCCACGTCGTGCTCGTCCTGCGCGGAACGCGGCCGGTCGCCATGGCCGGGCGCGTCGAGGACGGCTGCGTGGAAGCCGCACCGGGTCACGAGGAGGCGGGCGCGGCCCACCATCGCGCGGTGCCGCTTGGCCGTGCCGCCGCCGTGGCCCATCAGGACCAGGGGCGCGGGACCCGTGGAGGCGGGGGACCAGAGGACGCCGGGGACGTCGCCCACGGTGAAGTCGCGTTCGCGGATGCCGTCCGAGGACGACTCGGCGGTGAATCGCAGAGAGTTCATGGTGGTGCCTTTCGGGAGTGCCTGGTGTGGAGGCGCTCCCGGCGACACCTACGTCAGTCGCCGGCCGTGACGCGAAAGGGGGAGCACCCACGTCGATACAGCGTTCATGGGTCTCACCTCCTCGGGCGGTGTCACGGTCGACTGCAAGCTACCCGGCCGGTCACGACCGGGTCCAACTCTTTTCACTGTGAGGGGCGGGCTCGCGTGAGCCCGCCCCTCACAGTGAAGCCGTGCTCAGACCTCGCCGCGCCACTCACCGGTCGCGGTGCCGCCCCGCTCCTCGATGAAGGACTTGAACCGCTTGAGGTCGCCGGTGGCCTGGCGCTTGACGAAGCCGAGCTTGTCCCCGACCTTCTCGGCCAGCCCCTCCGGGTCGTAGTCGAGCTGGAGCATGACCTTGGTCGTGCCGTCGTCCAGGCGGTGGAACGTCACCACCCCGGCCTGGCGGGCCTCCCCGCCGATGCTGGTCCAGGCGACCCGCTCGTCGGGGATCTGCTCGACGATCTCCGCGTCGAACTCCCGCTCGACCCCGGCGATCTTCGTCTTCCAGTGGAGGAGGGACTCCGTGCGCTGCTCGATGCGCTCGACGCCGTCCATGAACTGGGGGAAGTCCTCGAACTGGGTCCACTGGTTGTAGGCGTCCCGTACGGGGACGTTGACCTCGATGGACTCTTCCACGTGCGACATGCCGTTTCTCCTTGGCTGTAGCCGGTACCGGCGTGGCCGGTGTTGCTGCTTGCCCGCGCGGTCAGCGGCCGAAGGAGACACCGTTGCGCTCGTACTGGCTCAGGGCCTGGCCGAGTCCGAACCAGGTGGCGGGCCAGGTGGCGACGAATATGCCCCACCGGTCGGCCCGGTCCAGCCCCTTGCCCTCCACCGTGCGCGAGGTGAACCAGGACGCGATGGACAGGCCGATGGCCGCGCAGGCGACGGTGTTGGCGTGCTCGCTGCGCAGACCCTTGTCGTGCAGGAACTTGATGATCATGACTCTCCCTCACGGGCTCGACGACACCTGCACCACATTCGGGGGCGGCCGTGACGGGCGCACGCCATGCAGGGCAATCGGGTGACGTCGCCGGGGGAGGAGGCGCGGTGGACGCGGGCCGGCCCCGCGGGGGCAGGAGGTGCAGGGTTCCACTGCGGTCCCCCGAGGGGCCGACGTTCTCCTCATACCCCGCCAAGCGCGGCGATACGCCCGTTCCCGGACACGGCGAAGTGGCCCGGCCGAATCCGGCCGGGCCACTTCATCGCACAGGGCGTGCTTTTACCAGCGGTACCAACGGCCCTTGCGGCCGCCACTGCCGGCGGGACGCACGATGAAGCCGAGCACCCACACGATGAGCACGATCACCGCGATCCACCACAGTGCCTTGAGCGCGAAGCCCGCACCGAAAAGAATCAGAGCCAGAAGAAGAACCAGAAGCAGGGGAACCATGTTTATCAACCTCCTGACCGCCGAATGCCCGCATCCTCGCCGCACACACACATGAATTACATCCGGTTCACCGGGTTTACCGGCGGCGGACGCGGTCATCCGCCCTCTTGTAAGGCAACAGCGGCACAGCGAAAGGTGAGCGGCATGAGCGCCAGCGAGAAGGCCAAGGCCACGACCGAGCAGGCGAGCGGTAAGGTCAAGGAGGCCGCGGGCCGCGGGGTGGGCAACGAGAAGCTGACCGCCGAAGGCCGCGCCGAGCAGGCCACGGGCGACACCCGCCAGGCCACGGAGAAGCTGAAGGACGCCGCCAAGGACTGAATCCGCGGCGCGTTCCGAAGGAACGGCGTGCAGCGGAACCCGCACCGATGAGGTGTGAGGTTCCGCCGCACGCCGTTCTTTCGTGCCCGGCCTTTCCCGAATCGTTGCCCATTCGTCACCAAGGGCTGTATGAAATCGTGACACCCGTCCTTTCCGCGCTCGCGGGATTTCCCCCGGGGGAATTCCCGGCGGGACGCGTGGAGAGACCTCGGACGAGGAACGGCAGGCGCGCGCGCTCCGCGTCAGCCCGTTGCGCGCCCCAGGCCGCACGCCGGCCTTCCTCCACAGCGGCGAGAACGACGGCATGGCCGACCTGCGCACCCTGGCCCCGGATGCCCTTACCGCTGCGGGCTGGTCACATTTGTGCCACTCTCCCTCGCCCGGCGCACCGGCTGGGCAGACTTCACACCACTCCTTGTCCGAAAGGAGTGCCAAGTCGACCGTGAGGAGCCTGAGTTGGTGACCCGCCTGGGCAGCGCAGACAGCCGACGGCACTATGCGACCACCCCGCGTCTCATCGAAATGCTGGACGCGATCTTCCAGGCGTTCCGGCGCCGCAGCCCCATGGCGCTGCCGGAATTCGTGCTGTACGCGGACGGCGGATCACCGGAGGGCGACGAGGCGGTACGCGGCAGCCTCGCCGAGCTGCGGCAGGAACTCCGGTCCCGGGGCGTGCCGTTCGCCGCCGTCCGGCAGTCCGCGCTCGTCGGCCCCACCGACGGCGGCAGCCCCATGGTGCGCGCCCTGCGGGTCGTCCAGGCGCTCGGCGGCAAGCGCGCCCGGTCCGGGAGCGAGCCGTACGTGGAGCCGCATGCCTGGCGCGGCGGCGGACGCCAGTACGGCCAGTACGCCTTCCCGCGCAGCGAGCTGCTCCTCGCCATAGAGAACGTCGTGCGGGAGGCCGGCCCCGACGCCGAGCCGGACGAACTGCTGCACGGGCTGAACCGCACCGGCTGGCGGCCCGGCGGCATCCAGTGGACGGCCAGGCTGCGCGACGCCGTCACCGACGCCTCCCGCACCGTCCCCGCCCTGCTCATCGCGGTCGTCGCGGTACTGATCACCGACAAGCCCTGGTACGTGACGCTGCTGTTCCTCGCCGTGGTGATGGCCGCGCTGCTGGCCCTGAGCATCCTGCCGGGACGTGCGCCGGTGTTCCTCGGGCTGCGCCGCGAGGTCCGCTGGTTCCTCAGTACCACCTACCTCAACCAGGGCCCGCGCGCCGACCGCGGGGAGGGCCTCACCTGGCGCCTGCTGCGGCTCTGGCCGCCGGGCGCGGTACGCCAGCGGGTCGCCGCCGTGGCGCGGGACATCCAGGACGGCGGCCTCCTCGACGAGCACCGCACCGGCAGCGGCGACGAGGACGCCCAGCGCCGCCACCTCCAATTGCGGGTGCACGCCCTGCGCGAGGACCTGCGCGACGCGCACCGCGCCTGGTCGCTGGACCTGCGCGGACGCAAGCGCCCCACCCCGCCGGTGCTCGTCCTCCCCGACGCCACCCCCGACAACGGCCTGATCGAACTCGTGCGCGCCATCAGCGACATCCGCAGCATCCGCAGCGAACTCGACCCGCTGCTCGTCGTCGCCGCCGTACGGCACGAGGACATCGCCCTGCTGCAGCGCAGCTACGCGGCCGAGCCCGCCGGGAGCCACCTCAACGGCTCGGGCGCCGACCTGCCCGCCTGGTACGCGAGCTGGAACCGCGCCCGCCGGGTCAGCCAGTCGCCCAGTCTGGAGGGCAGGACCCTGCCGTGGGTGCTGCGGGTGCCGCTGCCGGAGGGGCTCCTGCTCCACCCCGACCTCGGCGTCGGCTCCCCGCGCCGCTCCCGGCTGTCCACCGGGCGCCCCCGCTGGACCTGGCTGTGGTCACTGCCCGCGCTGGCCCTCGTCCTCGCGGCCACCGGGCTCGGGCTCGGCGTCCGCGACCACCGGCTGACCAGCCAGTACTGCTCCAGCGACCTGCGCGGCGCCAACCAGGACACCCGCCGGGTCGAGACGCCGGGTGGCAAGGGCCCCGAGTGCGTCGGCGTGGCGACGGGAGGGGTCACCTTCCCGGTCGCGCGGCAGCTCCAGGAACTGATCCGCGAGGAGAACGCGTCGATCGGCAACAGCGGTTACGTCACGCTGGTCTACGCGGGTCCACTCAGCGGACCCGACCCGGAGGGCAAGAACGACGACCAACTGGTCAAGGGCTTCGAGGAGTTGCGCGGCGCCTACATCGCCCAGCACGCCAACAACGCCTCCCAGCCGGTGAAGCTGCGCCTGCTGGTCGCCAACGGCGGTACGGACATGGCCAGTCAGGTCACGATGGCCGAGCGGATCGTGGACGTGGCACGCCGTGACCGCACGATCGTCGGCGTGGTCGGCATCGGCCGCGACATGACCGACACCGACAAGGTGCTGGAGACCCTGCGCCAGGCGGAACTCCCTGTCGTCTCCGGCACCAACTCCGGCACCTGGCTGCTGGACAAGCCCAACTTCTTCAACCTGGCCGCCACCGACCAGTGGCAGGTACGGCAACTCAAACTGCTGGCGGAACAGTTGCGGGCCCCCGGCACCCACGGGTACGGCACCGCCGGCCGCGCCGTCGTCCTCGGCCGCAGTCCCGTCACCCATGACCGCTACACCCGCGAGCAGATGGACCACGGCGCCCGGATGCTGACCGACGTGGGCTACCGGGTCGACCGGCTGGAACGGTACGAGCTGAGCAACGGCCGCCCGGTCCTCGGCCGCCAGGTCGACCAGATCTGCCAGGAGGGCGAGGTGCCCCGTGTCGTCTACTTCGCGGGCCGCACCGAGGACGTCAACGCCCTGATGGACGGCATCACCTCCGAGCCCGGCTGCAACGGCAAGCAGATCGCGGTCCTCGCCGGGGACGACCTCTCCCAGGCGGGCTTCGACTCCGAGCGCAGCAGCGTCGCCGCCAACGTCACCCTCTACCACCTGGTCCTCACCGCCCCCGGCACCAAGAACCAGGGCACCATCTTCGTCAACAACCTGCGCAAACTCGGTCCCGAGCAGGAGAAGATCATCGGTCTGAGCGCGGCGACCCCGCAGACCGACAGCGCGCTCAGCGACGGACAGACGATGCTCATGCACGACGCCACCGAGGTGCTCTACCGGGCCGCGACCGGCGACGGGCAGCCGCGCGGGCGGGCCGAGGCATGGTCGGGCCTGCTGCGCACCAACATCGACAACCTCGCCACCGGCCGCATCGACTTCACCGCCGTCACCCAGGACAACGCCCGCGACCAGGGCCTCGAACCCGGCACCCGCGACAACTACGCCATCTCCCTGGTCCGCGTCGCCAACACCGGCGGCGCCCACTACGACCGCACCGTCCTCTGCTCCCGCCGCGCGGGGGACCGGCGCCCCCTGACGAAGAAGGAGTGCGACGTGGACCGCAAGGCCCTCTCGTCTCCCCAGCCGCGCCCCTAGGGCGTGTCCGCAGGGGGTAGCGGCTGACGCCAGTCGCCCAGCTCCGTGCGGAGGAACTGCCGGGCAAGGGAACGTACGTCGCCCCACACCGGCTCCACGGCCAGCTCATCGGCCCAGAGTCCGGTGTGCGGCGCGTCGGCGAAGTCATCGAGCCGGTGGCTGATGGCCCGCGCGACGCGGAGGGTTGCCTGCTCGCCGACCCCGCGCTCCACCAGCCCCTCCCAGGTCCGGCAGAGCAGCAGCACCTCTTCGACCACGGAACCCGTCTCCACCGCCTGCTCACCCAGCCACGCAAGCTGGTCCTCGGGGCCGGCCGCGAGGAGGGTCATGAAGCGCAGCGCCCAGGTGCGCAGGTGCGCGTCGCCGAGGTCATTCATACGAGCACGATCGCATCCAGGCGCCTTCGTCAGGGTCTCCGGCCGTGCCGGCGAGTGCCTCGCGCAGCCACGCCTCGGCCGCGCCCGGTGTGGGTTCCGGTGGGGCGCCGGGCGGGGTCGCCAGTTCGGACACGACGTCCCAGTAGTGGTCGAGGCGGGGCTCGTCGGCCAGGACGCCGGTCAGCCGTCGCCGGAACGCCGCGCTGTCCCGGGCACCCCCGGCCTCCGCCCAGGCCCCGACGAACCGGTCCAGGGCCTCACCCCCGGCCGGGGCACGCCCGGCCCGCAGCTCAGGGGCGGCGAGGTCGTACGCCTCCTTGAGCCCGGAGTAGAGGACGGCGGGACGGAAGCCGTCGTCGAACCGCTTCGGCGCGGGCGGCCGGTCCAGGAGGCCCGGCGGGCAGGGCGCCGTGACGATCGCCCGCAAGCGCCCGAAAGCCAGTACGTGCGCCGGGGTGGGGTCGTGGGACGGTGCGGGTACCGCGGTGTCGACGATCCCGGCCAGCAGGGGTGCCGGCAGCCGGGCCGGGAAGAGCCACCGGCGCCAGAAGCGGGCGAGGACGTCGGTGTCGGGTGGGAGGCCCATGGCGCCGATGAGGTCCAGCCGCCGGGCACGCTCCTCCGGCGAGCAGTCCGCGAGGAGGTGGAGCGCGGCTTCCCGCCAGCGCAGCGAGGTGAGCTGGGGCCGCAGTTCGCGCAGGCGGTCCGCGACCAGTGCCTGAAGTGCGTCGTCCCGCTCCAGCGCCCGGCCCACGGCCGGTACCGGGAGGTCGAGGGTGCGCAGGGAGCGGATCATCTGCAACCGGCCCAGGGCTTCCGGACCGTAGCGACGGTGCCCTCCGGAGCTGCGGCCGGTCTCGGGCAGTAGTCCCTGGTCGGAGTAGAAGCGGACGGTCTTCACGGTGACGCCCGCCCGCGCGGCGAGTTCCCCGATGCTCCACGAAGTACTGCCGGTCACGCCTTGAACCTCCTCCAGGGGGAGTTCCTACGGTAGCGGCGCGCGCGGCCGGGTACAGGGTCGCGCCGGACCAGTGGGAGGAGTCGGGGATGACAGTGGACACAGGGACCGAGGCCGCGTTCGTCCTGGTGCCGGAGGCGCACACGGGGGACTGGGTGTGGGCGCGGGTGGCGGCGGTGCTGCGGCGCGCGGGGGCGCGGGTGTTCTGCGCGACGTTGGCCGGAGGCGGTTCTGTCGTCCCGGCCGACCTGGAGTCGCACATCGCGGAGGTGATCCGCCAGGTGGACGCGGCGGGGGAGCGCGTGGTGCTGGTCGGGCACGGCTACGGACTGCTCCCGGCTCTGGGCGCCGCCGACCGGCGCCGGGACCGGGTGGTCCGGGTCGTCCACCTGGACGCGGCCGGGCTGCCCGAGGACGGCGACAGCGCCCTCGACGTACTCCCCGCCCTGCCGCGACCCGCGAGCGGCGCGACCGAGGTGCCGCCGCCGGCACGCGAGGAATGGCACCGCCTGGGCAGCACCGACGGGCTCACCCCCGCCGTGCTCGACCAGCTCGCCGAACGCGCCCTGCCGCAGGCCGCCGCCACTCTCACCCAGCCGCTACGGCTCTCCGAGAGCGCCGCCCGCATCCCGAGAACCGGTGTCCTGTGCCCGGCCGACGGCTCGACCATCGACCGGCTGCGCTGGATGGCGTCTCTCGGCGTCCCGCGTCTGAGCCTGCTCACCCAGCCGGGCAACACCTTCCTCGAAGTGCCCACCGGCCACTGGCCGATGCTGTCCGAGCCGGACCTGCTGGCCAAGGCTCTGCGACAGGCGGCGGCGGGTGAGGGGGAGAGCCTCGCACTCCCTCCGGGCCACGTACCCGATCACCTCCGGCCGTTCGTCCTGGACGTGCCGGACCGGCCACGGGAGCGCCGGGAGTGCGTCGACCTGTATCTGCCCGACCACCAGGAGGCCCGCCCCGCCGTGGTGTTCGTGCATGGCGGCCCGCTGCCCGCCGGTATCAGGCCGGCCCCGCGAGACTGGCCGACCTTCACCGGGTACGCCGCACTCGCCGCCCAATCGGGCGCGGTCGGCGTCACGCTGGACCACCGGCTGCACGCGCCGGACGACCTCGCACGCGCCGCCGAGGACGTGGCCGCAGCGGTCGATCTCGTCCGCGCACACCCCGGGGTCGACGGTGACCGGGTGGCCCTCTGGTTCTTCTCCGGCGGCGGCCCGTTGGCGGCGCCATGGCTGGCCGCGCCGCCGCCGTGGCTGCGGTGCCTCGCGGCCAACTACCCCCTGCTGGAACCGATTCCGGGCCACGGCACGGACGGCGACCGGTTCCGTCCGGCGGCAGCGGTACGCGGTGCGGGGGACCTGCCGGTCGTGCTCACGCGCGTCGGGCTGGAAGACCCGATGCTCGACGCGACCGTGGAGCGCTTCCTGGACGCCGCCGGTGAGTGCGGTGCCGAGGTGGAGGTCATCCCCGCCCCGCACTGCCGGCACGGCTTCGAGACGCTGGACCACACCGCCGAGGCACGTGCCGCCGTACGGGAGGCGATGGGCCGGGTGCTCGGCAATCTGGATGCGTGATCCGTTGCTCCTGGCTGCTTCCGCCGGCGAAGGCGGGCCTCGGACCGAGTTCGCGGAGGGCCGAGTATCGCGCCGGGGCGAGGGGACCGCCCCGGCCGCCCGTTCCGTCAGGCGGCCGGGAGCCACTCCGGGCGCTGGGAGCCGCGGGGGACGAGGATCTGGCGGTAGGCGCCGGGGGTGTCGGACATCCGGACCTGGTCGGTGACGCCCTGATAGTGGCCGAGGGGGGTCTCGGCGGTGAAGACCTCGGGGTCGGGGTAGGCGTGGAGGCCGCCGGTGCCGGCGATCTGCCGCGCGTACCCCTGGTCGAAGATGCCCATGGAGAGAATCCACAGGGCCACGCGGGACAGCGAGACGTGGACGCGGTAACTGCCGCCGTCCACGGCGCGGCGGCGCAGCGCCTCCGCGATGCCGGCGGTCATGAACCAGGAGACCAGGTAGTCGTTGACCACGGTGATGGGCGGCAGCGCGGGCTTGTCGCCGTCGCCCTCCAGGTGCAGCAGGCCGGTGAGCGCGCCCGCGGTCTGGTCGAAGCCGAGGTAGTCCTTCCACGGCCCGGTACGCCCGTTCAGCGAGACCGTCGCGTGGACCAGACCGGGGCGCCGCGCGACGGCCTCCTCCTCGGACAGCCCGACGCGGTCGAGGAAGCCGGGGCGCCGGTTGGCGTAGAAGACGTCGGCCTCGGACTGGAGCCGGTGGATGAGGGCAAGGCCCTCCTCGGTGTACGGGCTCACCGTGGCCGAACGCACGCCTACACCGGTCGAGTTGTACGTGACGTCGTGCTCCAGCTCGGTCGGCCGCCACAGGTTCAGCACGTCCGCGCCGTGCAGCGCCATGGCACGCCCCGCACCGGCACCGGCGATGATGTGGCCCATGCCGAGCGCGCGGACCCCGTCGAGCGGCGCGACCGGGTCGGCGGGCAGCGGCTCGGGGTCGCTGTCGCCGATGCGGGTGATCTCCACCAGCGGCAGCGTGGACAGCACCTGCCGGTACTGCTCCTCGTCGAGGATCTCCCGGGGTGTGCGCACCATCGGCATCACGCACCCGGCCTCGGCCCCGGCCCGCTCCAGCTCCCGCGCGTCCCACTTCGAGATCGCGGCCTCGACGTGCTCGGGCACCTCACCGACGCCCAGCAGGCGCTGCGCGGCGACCTTGATGTTGGGATAGATGTTGAACGGCATCATCCAACGGCCGTCCGCGCTGCGGTAGAAGTTGTTGACGAAGGCCATGTTGATCAGCGACGGGGTGCCGCCCGGATAGCCGTTGAGCAGTTCCCACTTCCGCTCGTAGAACGGGCACAGCCGGTGCGGGCCCTTGCGCAGGTCCATGTGGATGTCCTGGCCGCGGCCGGTGCGGTCCTTCCACAGCGCGGCGACAGCCGCCGACTTGGCGACCAGCGCGATCCCGGAGGCCGCGCCGAGGCGCAGGGTGCTGGGGACGACCGGGTCGGCGCCCTCGAAGGTGATGTCACCGCCGGTGTCGTCCGGCTTCAGGCCGATGCCCGCGAGCACCTCGTCCGCCTCGGCGTGCACGTCGAACGCGTCGTCCGTGGCCGGGTCGGCGATCGCCTTCTTGATCTTCTGGGTGAGGTCCATGTTTCTTCGCCTTTATGTGCGTTATCGGTGCATCAAGCGTGCGCGCAGCCGGAGCCGGGCGTCTCGCCGAGGGCGCGCATCAGCGTGATCTGCGCGCGGTCGCGCTCGGCTGCCAGCTCCTCGACCGTGCCCGCGCCGAACGCCTCGTGGGCCTGGTCGACGAGCGTGCTGACGGTGGCCTCATCGAAGGTGGGGTTGCCCAGGACAGGCCACATGCTGTCCTCCATGGCGCGGCCCAGGTGCTCGATGAAGTGGGGGAGCCCGCCGGGACCCCCGCCCAGGTGGAAGGTGCGGAACGGACCGGCGACCGCCCAGCGCAGCCCGATGGAGGAGGTGACGATCTCGTCCAGCTCCGCCTCGGTCACCACGCCCTCGGCGACGAGGTGCACGCACTCGCGGAACAGCGCGGACTGCAGGCGGTTGGCGACGAAGCCCGGCACCTCCTTGCGCAGCACCTGCGGCTTCTTGCCGAGGGCGGCGTAGAACGCCCTGGCCCGCTCGACCGTCTCCGGGGACGTCTTCTCGCCCGGCACGATCTCCACCAGCGGCACCAGGTGCGGCGGGTTGAAGGGGTGCCCCACGACGAGCCGTTCGGGCCGGCGCAGCGCGGTGGCGATGGCGCTCGCCGGGATGCCGGAGGTCGACGTGGCCAGCAGCGCGTGCGCGGGGGCGGCGTCCTCGATCGTCCGCCAGATCTCCTGCTTGAGCTCCAGCCGCTCAGGGCCGTTCTCCTGGACCACGTCGGCCTGTGAGACGGCGGTGGCGAGGTCGGCCTCGAAGGAGAGCCCGTCGGTGAGGTGCTCCGTCGGCAGGCCCAGCTCGGCCAGGGCCGGGGTGATCTCGGCGAGGCCCGTACGGACGAGGTCCTCGATGTCCGCACGGGGATCGCTGATCACCACGTCGATGCCGCGGGCCAGGAAGAGACCGGCCCAGGAGATCCCGATCACGCCGCCGCCGATGATCGCGGCACGCCGGTAGGAGTTCAGGACGGGCTCGGTGGGAGAGGTCATGGTTCGGTGCTTTCTCGGTGCTTCTCGATCGGGTGCGCTCAGGCGGCGAGGTAGTCGAAGACCGGCTCGACGGGGGCGAGGGTCAGATCCGTGACGATGTGGCTGGCCCGGACGATCTCCAGCACCGGCAGGTCGGCCAGCGGCGCCGCGACGTGGGCGAACAGCTGGAGCCGGGCCGGGGCGGTGAAGGCGCTCTTCACGGTGACGTCGGTGATCCGGGTGCGGACCAGCTCGCAGATGCGGGGGGTGCCGTCGTAGTGCGGGACCGTCTTGACCATGAAGGTGGGGGTGCTGATCTCGGTTCTTGCCTCGTCGAGGTCGAGCGCGTGGTGCTTGTAGCCCATGGTGGCGGTCGCCACGCGCAGGGTGCCGTAGTCGAGCGTGCCCACCAGGGTGTCGGAGTCGACGTACAGGGCGGGGGAGCCGCCCTTCTTCGGGTACGCGCTGTACTCGCGGCCGCTGGAGATCGCCGGCACGCTGTCCACGTACATGGCGAGGTTGAACTCGCCCTTCTCGCCCTCGTGCTCGACGGCGATGAGCTGGCCGGCCTCTGTGTAGTCACCGAGTCCGGTGGTGTCGGGCATCCGCATCATCTCGAAGCGGACGACCGGGTCGGTCACCGTCAGCGGCTCGGGCACCAGGCGGCGCAGCGCCTCGGGGTCGGTGCGGTAGTAGATGTTGAGGTACTCGCGGTCGGTGAAGCGGTACCGGGTGGGAGCGTAGGCCGGGGAGTCCACCGGGGTGGTGAACAGCCGGGCGACGTCCTGCTTGCGCATGGGGGCCTCCAGGGGAGAGGGCCGTGGGGGATAGGGGCGACACGCTTCTCCGGTGACGCCCACGTCCCAGTGGACACCTCGGCGCCCCTGTCCGTCCAATATATGCTGTGGTCATGAGCAATATGCTTGAGGATATCCAGCTCACCAGAAGGCTGCTGGAACAGTTCCTCGTGATGGCCGACGAACGGCACTTCGGGCGCGCGGCCGAGCGCCTCGGCATGAGCCAGCCGCCGCTCAGCCAGTCGATCCAGCGCCTTGAACGCGGCCTGGGGGTACGCCTCCTCGACCGAGGCCCCGGCGGAGCGACGCTGACGGCGGCGGGCGAGGTCTTCGCCGTGGACGCGCAGCGCCTCCTCGACACCCAGTCCGCGGCCATCGAACGGGCCCGCCGGGTCGCCGCCGGGCTGGAGGGCGATGTCCGGGTGGGGTACGTGAGCATCCTCAGTCACCACTACCTGCCGGGGCTGCTCCGGGCGGCGGCCGAGGAGCTCCCCGGCCTCCGTGTGCACCTGCACCAGGACTCGGCGGTCGCCCTGGCCGAGATGATCCGCAACGGCACGCTCGACCTGGCCTTCCTGCGCGACCCCGCTCCGCTGTCCGCCGACCTCGTCAGCCTCGACTTCGCGGTCGAGCGCATCGCGGCGGCGGTGCCGCGCCGGCATCCGCTGGCCGACGCCGGGCAGATCGGGCTGGGCGACCTGCGCGACGAGGACTTCGTCCTCCCGGACCCCACCGCGCTGCCGACCCTCGCCCATCAGGTCCAACTCGCCTGCCGCGAGGCGGGGTTCACCCCGCGCACCCGCGCCGTCTCGGACGACCTGACCGGTCTGTTCAGCTACGTCGCGTCCGGGCTGTGCGTCAGCCTCCTGCCCGAGCGGCTGCGCGACTTCCACGTTGCCGAGGTGGCCTTCGTCCCCTTCGCGGAGCGGTCGCCGTACCTGGAGACCACCCTGGTCGCCATCCGCCGCCCGGACGCGGACGCGGCGGTCCTACGGCTGCTGGAGCTGATCACGCGGCGCATGAGCGGGTGATCGGCTCGGGTGGGGAGCCTCCTCACGCCTGACCGGGCGGCGCCCACGGCTTCGGAAGGGGCGGCGGGGCCTGTAGAGCGCCCCGGAGGGACTCCCTAAGGGTCTTCGGCGGAGCCTCCTTCTCCTCGTGGGAGTGCATGAGACGGGCCGTCGTCACGCGTATGCGGGCCTCGCGGTGGCGCTGCCGCACGATCACCGTCCACGCCCCGTCCTGGGCGAGCAGGGCGTGGCGGGCCGGTTCGTCCCCCGGCTTGGCGTGCCGGGCGATGGTGTCAGGTATGTAGTGCAGAGCCGCGTCCTCGGCGGCCGCGAGGGCCTGCGTCTCGTCGCCCTCGATGTGATGGGTGCCCGTCAGCATCCAGCGGTGCAGCTTCAGTTGGTTGCCTTCGACGTACTCCGTCACTCGCGTGTCCTCCTCGATGAGGACGTACCACTCAGCAGTCATGCGTGGGACCCAGCCGTTTTCTTCCAAGGACGCTCTTGAACAGCGCCAAGACGACGTGTCCCGCGCGGCTCGGCCATCCTGCCATGTGGATCAACGGCCTGGGTGGCCTGTGGATAGTTGAGAATCTGCGTCGTCCTGTAACAATCTTGCGCAGCTTCATAGACTTCATTTCTGTACGCTCCTAGCTTTCTTGCGTCCGCTCACCCCACGAGCCCTGAGGACGCACACCCATGACTGCACCCCCCAACGGCAGATCCCTGCGCCGGACCCTGGCGGCGACCGTGTCCATGGCGCTGGCCGCGGCCGGCACGCTCGTCGCCGTGGCGCTCGCGCCCGACGCACACGCGGCCGGAGTGCCCGCGCCGTCCCCGGTCGGCATATCCGGCCGGGGCGCGACCGTCCCGTTCAAGGAACAGGAGGCCGAGTACGCGGCGACCAACGGCACCCTCATCGGACCGGACCGCCTCTACGGCCACCTCCCCTCCGAGGCGTCCGGCCGGCAGGCGGTGACCCTGGACGCGCCGGGCGAGTACGTCGAGTTCACCCTGACCGCGCCGGCCAACGCGATGTCGTTCCGCTACTCGCTGCCCGACAACGCGGCCGGCACCGGCCGTGACGCGAGCCTCGACCTGAAGATCGACGGCAACCAGCTCAAGTCCGTCCCGGTGACGTCCAAGTACGGCTGGTACTACGGGGGCTATCCCTTCAACAACAACCCCGGCGACTCCAACCCCCACCACTTCTACGACGAGACCCGTACCCTGCTCGGCTCGACGCTGCCGGCCGGGACCAAGGTGCGCCTCCAGGTGTCGTCCACCAGCGCCTCACCGACGTTCACCATCGACCTCGCCGACTTCGAGCAGGTGGGCGCGCCCATCGGCAAGCCGTCCGGCGCGCTGGACGTGGTGAGCGACTTCGGCGCTGACCCGACCGGCGCGGCCGACTCCACCGCCAAGATCCAGGCGGCGGTCGACGCGGGGAAGGCGCAGGGCAGGGCGGTCTACCTACCGCAGGGCACTTTCCAGGTGCGGGACCACATAGTGGTCGACCAGGTGACCCTGGCGGGCGCGGGCCCCTGGTACAGCGTCCTCACCGGCCGTGACCCGGTGAACCGGGCGAAGGCCGTGGGCGTGTACGGCAAGTCCGCGAGCCAGGGCGGCAGTAAGAACGTCACGCTCAAGGACTTCGCCGTCCTCGGAGACATCCGCGAGCGCGTCGACGACGACCAGGTCAACGCCATCGGGGGCGCGCTGTCCAACTCCACCGTCGACAATGTGTGGCTGCAGCACACCAAGTGCGGGGCCTGGATGGACGGCCCCATGGACAACTTCACCATCAAGAACAGCCGCATCCTGGACCAGACCGCGGACGGCGTGAACTTCCACATGGGTGTCACCAACTCCACGGTGACCAACACGTTCGTCCGCAACACGGGTGACGACGGACTCGCCATGTGGGCGGAGAACATTCCGAACGTCAAGAACAAGTTCACCTACAACACGGTGATCCTGCCCATCCTCGCCAACAACATCGTCACGTACGGCGGCAAGGACATCACCATCTCCGACAACGTGATGGCCGACACCGTCACCAACGGCGGCGGCCTGCACGTCGCCAACCGGTATCCCGGTGTCAACTCGGGTCAGGGTACGGCCGTCTCCGGGACGACGACAGCGGCCCGCAACACCCTGATCCGGGCCGGGAACAACGACTACAACTGGCAGTTCGGGGTCGGCGCGGTCTGGTTCAGCGGGCTCAATGAAGCCCTGGACGCCACGGTGAACATCACCGACACCGAGATCCTCGACAGCTCCTACGCCGCGATCATGAACATCGAGGGTGCGACGAAGGGGCTGCACTTCGAGAACGTCCGGATCGACGGCGCCGGCACCTACGCCCTCCAGATCCAGGCGCCCGGCAACGCCTCGTTCACCAACGTCACCGCCACGCACATCGCCCAGTCCAACCCCATCCACAACTGCGTGGGATCCGGCTTCGTCATCACCCGCGGCACCGGCAACAGCGGCTGGTACGCCGACCCGCCCGCCTGCACCGGCACCTGGCCCGACCCGAAGTGGACCAACGGGGGAGTGCCCGGCGGCGGCCCCACCACCCCGCCGACCGACCCGCCCACCGATCCTCCGGCCGACCCGACCCTCAACCTCGCCAAGGGCCGCCCGGTCACCGAGACGAGCCACACCGACGTCTACCCCGCGACCAAGGCCGTGGACGGCGACCCCAACACCTACTGGGAGAGCGCCAACAACGCCTTCCCGCAGTCCCTCACCGTCGACCTCGGCCTGCCCGGCGGCAACATCTTCCACCGCCCCCTCACCTGGCCCTACGGCGAGGAGGACACCGGCCGCTGGGGCGTGGAGACCCGGCACGCCAACGTCCTGCTGTGCGGCGCGGGCGCGGTGCGCGGCGGCGGGGTCAGCGGGGTGCCCGGACACAACGCGGCGATGGCCGTACTGGGGGAGTGACACCGGCCGCCGAAGATCTTGACCTCGCCGGGCGGCCGGCCCGAGGATCGGCTCTCATGACACAGGGACACGGCAGCACCGTCGACGGGGTGCTGCGCCGCAGCGCCGCCGCACCCCGGCACGCGTGGCGCTGAAGTACGGCGACCGCACCTGGACCTACGCCGAACTGGACGACGCCGTCTCCCGCGCCGCCGCCTGGCTGCTGGCCCGGGGCCTGGACAAGGGCGACCGGGTCGCCGCCTACGGCCACAACTCCGACGCCTACCTCATCGCCTTCCTCGGCTGTGCCCGCGCGGGCCTCGTCCACGTCCCGGTCAACCAGAACCTCACCGGCGCCGACCTCGCCTACCTGCTCGACCAGTCCGGCAGCGCCCTCACCCTCACCGACCCGGCCCTCGCCGGCCGGCTCCCGGCCGGCACCCGCGCCCTCCCGCTGCGCGACACCGAGGACTCCCTGCTCGCGGGGCTGGCCGCCACCGAGCCGTACGGCGGGCCAGAGCCGCGCACCGAGGACCTCGTCCAGCTGCTCTACACCTCCGGCACCACCGCGCTGCCCAAGGGCGCGATGATGACCCACCGGGCGCTGGTCCACGAGTACCTCAGCGCGATCACCGCGCTCGACCTGAGCGCCGGTGACCTGCCCGTGCACGCGCTGCCGCTCTACCACTCGGCACAGATGCACGTCTTCCTGCTGCCGTACCTGGCGGTCGGCGCGACCAACACGGTCCTCGACGCCCCCGACGGCGACCGCCTGCTCGACCTGATCGAAGGGGGCCGCTGCGACAGCCTGTTCGCGCCGCCCACCGTGTGGATCGCGCTCGCGGGCCGCCCCGACTTCGCCGACCGCGACCTCGGCGGCCTGCGCAAGGCGTACTACGGGGCCTCGATCATGCCGGTGCCCGTTCTCGAGAAGCTGCGCGAACGGCTGCCCGGCCTCGCCTTCTACAACTGCTTCGGGCAGAGCGAGATCGGCCCGCTCGCCACCGTGCTCGCCCCCAGCGAGCACAAGGGGCGCCTGGACTCCTGCGGCCGCACCGTGCTGTTCGTGGACGCCCGCGTGGTCGACGAGGAGGGCGCGGAGGTGCCCGACGGCACCCCCGGCGAGATCGTCTACCGCTCGCCCCAGCTCTGCGAGGGCTACTGGGACAAGCCCGAGGAGACCGCCGACGCCTTCCGCGACGGCTGGTTCCACTCCGGCGACCTCGCGGTACGCGACGCCGACGGCTACTTCACGATCGTCGACCGGGTGAAGGACGTCATCAACTCCGGCGGGGTGCTGGTCGCCTCCCGCCAGGTCGAGGACGCCCTCTACACCCACGACGCGGTCGCCGAGGCCGCCGTGATCGGACTGCCCGACGAGCGCTGGATCGAGGCCGTCACCGCCGTCGTCGTGACCCGCGGCGAGGTCACCGAGGACGCGCTGATCGCCCACGTCCGCGAGCAGCTCCCGGCTTTCAAGGCCCCCAAGCGCGTGCACTTCCTGGACGGCCTCCCGCGCAACGCCAGCGGCAAGATCCTGAAGAGGGAGCTGCGCGACCGACTCGGCTAGCGGGGGCGGAGGTCCACGATGCGGCGGATCTTGCCCACCGAGCGCTCCAGCGACTCCGGCTCCACGATCTCCACGGACACCGACACCCCGATGCCGTCCTTCGCCCCCGCCGCGATCGACCGGGCCGCCGCCTCCCGCGCCTCCGGCGTGGCACCCGGACGCGCCTCCGCCCGTACGGTGAGTGCGTCCATGCGTCCCTCCCGCGTCAGCCGGAGCTGGAAGTGGGGCGCCACACCGGGGGTGCGCAGGACGATCTCCTCGATCTGGGTGGGAAACAGATTGACCCCGCGCAGGATCACCATGTCGTCGCTGCGCCCGGTGATCTTCTCCATCCGCCGGAACACCCGCGCCGTCCCCGGCAGCAGCCGGGTCAGGTCCCGCGTCCGGTAGCGGACGATCGGCATCGCCTCCTTGGTGAGCGAGGTGAACACCAGCTCGCCCCGCTCGCCCTCCGGCAGCACCTCACCGGTGATCGGGTCCACGACCTCCGGGTAGAAGTGGTCCTCCCACACATGCAGACCGTCCTTGGTCTCCACGCACTCCTGCGCCACGCCCGGACCGATCACCTCCGAGAGACCGTAGATGTCCACGGCGTCGATGGCGAACCGCTCCTCGATCTCCCGCCGCATGCTCTCCGTCCACGGCTCCGCCCCGAACACCCCCACCCGCAGTGAGGTGGAGCGCGGGTCCACGCCCTGCCGCTCGAACTCGTCCAGCAGCGTCAGCATGTACGAGGGGGTGACCATGATGACGCCGGGCCCGAGATCCTGGATCAGCCGCACCTGCCGGGACGTCATGCCCCCGGACGCGGGCACCACCGTGCACCCCAGCCGCTCGGCGCCATAGTGCGCGCCCAGTCCTCCGGTGAACAGTCCATAGCCGTATGCCACATGGACGACGTCACCGGGCCGACCGCCCGCCGCCCGGATCGAGCGGGCCACCATGTCCGCCCACACCGAAAGGTCGTTGTCGGTGTAGCCCACCACCGTGGGCAGCCCCGTCGTCCCACTGGACGCGTGCAGCCGCCGCACCCGCTCGCGGGGCACCGCGAACATGCCGTACGGGTAGTTCGCCCGCAGGTCCGCCTTGGTGGTGAAGGGGAAGTGCGCGAGGTCCGCCAGCGAGCGGCAGTCCTCCGGGAGGACCCCCGCCTTGTCGAAGGACTCCCGGTAGAACGGCACATGGGCGTAGGCGTGCCGCAGCGAGGCGCGCAGCCGCTCCAGCTGGAGTGCCCGCAGTTCCTCGGGCCCCAGCCGCTCGCCCGCGTCCAGCAGGTCCCTCTCATCCGCCATCGGGGCATCCCTTCGCACACGACACACATCACGACACGCAATACGGACGACCGATCATTCGGTCGATCCTGCCGAGGCCAGTAATTCAGGCCGTCGGGCCCCGGGCAAGAGGCGGGCCGGGATTTTTCCGTGTGCGGCCCGGCACCCGCGTACACCCACCCGCCACAAGGTCCCCCTCACGTGGCCTGTGCGGCGTCCTGGCCGGTCGCTAGGCTGAGCCGCGGACGACGTAATGGGAGGAGCACGGACGTGGCCGAGAGCACCATCCAGCAGCAGTCGCTCATGGGCTGGGACAAGCCGGACCTGGATCTCAGCGGGGCCGAGTGGCAGTCCAGCAGCGGGGGTCGGGGCGATGTCCAGATCGCCTTCGTCGAGGGCTTCATCGCCATGCGCAACAGCCGGCGCCCCGAGAGCCCCTCCCTGATCTTCACCCCCGCCGAATGGGGCGCCTTCGTCCTGGGGGCCCGCGAGGGCGAGTTCGACCTCACCTGACGCGACCGTGCGGACCCGGCCGGAGCCGACCGGGGGTGTTCCGGCCGCGATTGCCCAACACGCGCCCCGCGCCGCCGCCACCCGAGCGCCGCCTGAGCGAGGCTGGCCCCGACAAGAGGCCCGCCCCGGCACGGGGAGGCCGCGTCCGGGAGGTGAGGAACGATGAGCGCTGTGCCGGTCATCGCCGCGGTCGACGGTTCCGAGGACGGCCTGCGCGCCCTCGACTGGGCCCTGGAGGCCGCCCGCCGCCGCGTCGCACCGCTGCGCGTGGTGCATGTCCGCCAGTACGCGGCCTGGGGCCAGGCCGACGTCCTCGTCGCCGGTCCGCCCGACGACAGCGGCGACCCCGTGCTGGACGAGGTCCGCGACCGGCTCGCCGGCCTGCCCGACCTGCCCACCGTGGAGTACGTCGCCGTCGAGGGCGTACCCGGCGCGGTCCTGCCCGAACTGGGCGCCGACGCCCAGTTGCTGGTCCTCGGCTCACGCGGCCGGGGCGGCTTCGCCAGCCTGCTGCTCGGCTCCAACTCCGTCGCCGCCGCCCGCGACACGCCGTGCCCGGTGGTCGTCGTCCCCCGCCCCGGCCGCGAGGTGCACGCGGAGCCCCCGGCCGAACCCGGACGCCGGGTGGTCGTCGGGCTCCATGTCGACAGCCCCGACGACGGCGTCCTCGGCTTCGCCTTCGCCGAGGCGTCGCTGCTCGGCGCGCGCCTGAAGGTGATCGCCGCCTACCCGTGGCCCGTACAGACCTGGTCCGCCCCCGGCCAGCTCGTGCCGCCGCCCATCGACCAGGTCGCCGTGGAGAGCGAGACCCGCGTCCTCGCCGAGGGCTTCCTCGACCCGCTGCGCGCCCAGTACCCCGGTGTCGACGCGGAGGCCGAGGCGCTGCCGGGCGACGCCGCCGGACACCTGGTCGCCCTCTCGGCCGGCGCCGATCTGGTCGTCGTCGGCCGCCACCGGCGCCGGCTGCTCGCGCCCGCCCGCATGCTCGGCTCGGTCACCCAGGCCGTCCTGCTGCACGCGGCGAGCCCCGTCGCCGTCGTGCCCTCAAGCCCCGTCGAGGAATGAGCCCGCACGGGGGCATGCCGGGAGGGCTCCCGCACGCCGCCGGGCCCCCTCGGGCACGTACCATTGGCGGCATGTCGTTCCTCCGCCGCCGCAGCGCCACTCCCGCCGGACCAGACTTCGACGTGCTGGCCATGGACCCCGGCGACTGGCCCGGCAACCTCGGCGCGGGCCTGCTGCCCGCCCCCGACGGAAGCTGCCAGGGCGTCTTCCTGCGCTACGACCTGTTCGGCGGCCGTGGCCCCGCCATGATCATCGGCAACCTCCCCGAGGGCTCCCCGGCCCGCGAGACCGCCGAGGGCGAGATCCCCTTCGAGGTCGCCCAGCTCCTGCTCGCGCTGGACAACGAGGAGGAGGTCACCGTCGTCGGCTCCGAGGACACCCCCGTCCTCCAGGGCGACAACCTGCTGATCGTCCGCCGCCTCAAGCTCTCCGAGGGCCGGATCTCCTGCGTGCAGTTCGACCGCAGCGACGGCGTCCTGGTGACCATCGCCGCCTGGGACCGCCCCATCACCGACGACCTGTACGCCCTGCTGAAGCCGCTCCCGGCGGAGCTGTTCCAGCAGGGCTGAGGCCGCCCGGTCCCTGTCGGCCTAGCGGCGGGCGGCCGCCAGGTCCACGTCCGCCGCGCGGACGAATCCGACCCGGTGGCCGTACTGGATCTCGTAGTACAGGTCCTTGCCGGTGATCACCCGGTGCGAGTCCTCGGTGAAGGTGACCGCGTAGTAGTACTCGCCCGGCACCCGGTCACCGACGACGTACTTCTGCCCGGCGGGGATCGTGTACGGCAACGGCACCACCGACTGCGCCGGGACGCCCGCCGGGTACGCCTCCTTCTCCGGGTAGGCGCGGCCGTACACCGGGACGCTCGCCAGACCCGCCTTCGGGGTGATCGTGACCCCGGACGCGGGGACCGCGGTGGCCTCGCGGTGCGGGTTCAGGAACCACGCCTTCTGCCCCAGGTACCAGATCGCCGTCCAGTCGCCCCAGCGGTCCGCGACCACGTACTGCTGGCCGGTGGAGACGCGCGAGGACAGGTCGTTGACGCCGTCGGTCGGTGCGGTGCCCAGGCCGATGTCCTTGATCAGCGGCGCGTTCACATCGTGGTCGGAGTAGAGCCGCACCTCGCCGGAACCGTGTGCCGGGCACGGGACGC
>NZ_WWKH01000460.1:0-22315 GCF_009865595.1 Streptomyces sp. SID1328
ACGCCGAGGGCCGCCGCTGCCTGGACGCGCTCCACCTGCTAGGCCGGGGCGGGGACGGCGCGGCCGCCGAGGACTTCGGCTTCCTCGGACTGCTGCTCGCAGGAGACCGGGACATCGGCGGCTTCGTGGAGCGGACCATCGGCCCCCTCGTGGCGTACGACGCACGGCGCGGCACCGACTTGCTGCGCACCCTGGACGCCTACTTCGCCGCCGCGATGAGCCCGGCCCGCACCAAGGACGTGCTCCATGTCCATGTGAACACCGTCGCCCAGCGGCTGGAACGGGTGGGCCGGCTGCTGGGCGAGGACTGGCAGACGCCGTCCCGCCTACTGGAGATCCAACTCGCGCTGCGGCTCCACGGGTTGGCGGGGACGGGACGGCGCTGACCGGCACCCGCGGGGGATGCCGGCCGGCGTCGGTCAGGGGGCCGGGGTCTTCGCCACCGTGTCCACCGGGGCCGACGGGGTGACGTCGGCCGTGACGTCGGCGAGGTCCCGGTTGCGGGTCTCGCGGGCCACGCCCACCGCGACCAGGGTGAGCAGGACGGCGCCGATGACATACAGGGCGATCGGCGTCGCGCTGTCGTACTCCGCGAACAGCGCGGTGGCGATCAGCGGGGCGGGCGCACCGGCCGCCACGGAGGAGAACTGGGCGCCGATGGAGGCGCCGGAGTAGCGGACACGAGTGGCGAACATCTCCGCGAAGAAGGCGGCCTGGGGCGCGTACATGGCGCCGTTGAGGATCAGGCCGACGGCGACGGCCAGCACCAGCCGGCCGAAGGTGCCGGCGTCCACCAGTGCGAAGAAGGGGAAGATCCACAGACCCATGCCGGCCGCCCCGAACAGGTACACCGGCCGTCGTCCCACCCGGTCCGACAGGGCGCCCCAGGCCGGGATCACGGCGAAGTGGACGGCGGAGCCGATGAGTACGGCGTTGAGCGCGGTCTGCCTGGAGACGTCGGCGGCGGTGGTGGCGTAGACGAGGATGAAGGCGGTGATGACGTAGTAGCTGATGTTCTCCGCCATGCGGGCGCCCATGGCGATGAGCACCTCGCGCCAGTGGTGGCGCAGCACGGACACCAGCGGCAGCTTCTCCGCCGCCTCGCCCTGCCGTGCCTCGGCCCGGGCCAGCGCCTGCTGGAAGATGGGCGACTCGTCGACGGAGAGGCGTATCCACAGCCCCACGCCCACCAGTACGCCGGAGAGCAGGAAGGGGATGCGCCAGCCCCAGGCGGTGAACGCGTCGTCCGAGAGGGTGGCGGTGAGCACGGACAGCACACCCGTGGCGAGCAACTGCCCGGCCGGCGCGCCGGTCTGCGGCCACGAGGCCCAGAAGCCGCGCCTGCGCGCGTCCCCGTGCTTGGACACCAGCAGGACGGCGCCGCCCCACTCACCGCCCAGCGCGAAGCCCTGCACCAGCCGCAGCACGGTCAGCAGCACCGGCGCGGCGGTGCCGATGGTGGCGTGGGTCGGCAACAGGCCGATGGCAAAGGTCGCACCGCCCATCAGCAGCAGGCTCAGCACCAGCAGCTTCTTGCGCCCCATCCGGTCCCCGAAGTGCCCGAAAACCAATGCCCCGAGCGGCCGCGCGGCGAACCCGGCCGCGTACGTCACGAACGCCAGCAGCGTCCCCACCAGCGGGTCGGAATCCGGAAAGAACAGCTTGTTGAACACCAGGGCCGCCGCCGACCCGTACAGAAAGAAGTCGTACCACTCGATGGTGGTCCCGATCAGGCTGGCGGCGACGATGCGGGGGAGCTTCGCCGGGGGCGGGGGAGCAGTGTGGTCGGCTGCCATGTGCGCCACTTCCTTGTGTGCGGTGGGGACGGGGGGTGTCGGCACACCGTAGGAAGGGGCAGGTCAGGGGCACATGTGGTGGGGCCCCATAGTTCGGAGGGCGGCTATGCGTGCGGCCACCATGTCAGGCTGGGGAAAGGCGGTTTGCGGGCTTGGGAGTGGTCGAGGCCGGCGTTGTCCGGGAAGCGTAGGTGGGGACGATGTGGCGGTGCGGTGCTGACTTCCGTGCTGAAGCAGCTCACCAACGAGTTGCCCCGTGTCTTCGCCACGTGGCGCGGAGACTCCGATGGGTGTCTTCGGGTGACAGGTGGGGATCTCATCGAGCACTCCTGTCAGGAGGAGCTTGGATGCCATCTTGTCTCCTTGCTTTCGGAAGGCGACGCTGCCGGGGGTGCTGGAGTGCTGACAGTAGTCCTGGACCTGGAGGCAGCCTGACTGGGCGTCCCACTAGGTGACGGTTCCCCTTCTCCATCGCGGTGGACTCGACGGCCCCGGGGCGGGCGGCCTGCGCGGTGTCCCGAACCTGTGCGCCGCGTCTTGACGCTCACATCCTTGGCCGCCGACGCGTACGTTCCACCTGGGCTAGCGGCGTACAACGTCACAGTGCGCGTGCTCGATGGGCTGCTCGGACCAAACCGTCTTTCGGTTCTGGCCATGGCGGCAGCCCCATCGTCCGGCGAGTTGGGCGACGAGGAACAGGCCCCGGCCTCCCTCGTCTGTGGTGCGGGCGCGGCGCAGGCGAGGCTGGGTGCTGCTGGAGTCGGTGACCTCGCAGACGAGAACGTCGTGGCAGATCAGCCGCAGCTCCGCCGGCGCACGGCCGTAGCGAATCGCATTGGTGACCAGTTCGCTGACAATGAGGGCGGTATCGAAAAGGAGGTCTTCCAGGTCCCACCTGGCCAGTTGGCGGGCTGTCCATTCGCGGGCAAGGGACACGGCGGCAGGATCGTCAGGGATTTCCCACTGAGCGGTGTTCTCCGCCGGCACAGCGCGTGTGCGTGCCAACAGCAGGGTCGCGTCGTCACGCGGCTCCGTGTCGACTAGGTCGGCGAGCAGCGCCCGGGCAGCTTCGTCGAGAGCGCGGTCAGGGCGGCACATAGCGGCCAGCATGTCCGTCAGGCGCCGGAGTCCGTCGTCGCTGCCTTTCTCACCCTGTTCGACCAGGCCATCGGTGTACAGCGCCAAGACGCTGGCCGGTTCCAGCTCGATGATGGTGGTTTCGTATGGTATGCCGCTGAGTGCGAGTGGTGGCCCCGGCGAGATTCCGACGAGCTCGGTGGTTCCGTCAGGCCGGACCAGCACGGGTGGCGGGTGCCCGGCACTGGCCATGGCGCAGCGGCGGGTGATGGGGTCGTAGACCGCGTACAGGCACGTGGCGCCAACGATGTCGTTGTCGCCGGGCGGGGCCTCGGAAGCAAGCCGCTGGACCAGATCTGCGATTCGGGCGAGCAGCTCATCCGGTTCGAGTTCCAGGTCCGCAAGTGTCTGAATGGCGGCGCGCAGGCGGCCCATGGTGGCGCTGGCTGTTATGCCGTGGCCGACCACATCCCCGGCGACAAGGGCCAGTCGCAGGGAGGGCAGAGCGATGGCGTCGTACCAGTCGCCGCTGATTTCCGCCCCGCCGGCTGCGGGCCGGTAGACGCCGGCGGTCTGGGCTGCAGGGGTTTCGGTCGTGGCTGGAGGAAGAAGTCGCTGCTGCAGTGCCGCTGCCGCCCGGTGCTCGCGCGTGTAACGGCGGGCGTTGTCGATGGCGAGAGCGCCCCTCGAAGCGATCTGTGTCATGAGCTCCACTTCGTCCTCGTCGAACGAGGCGGACCGGCCGCAGCGCCACACTGCAATGGCGCCGAGCGTGAGGCCGCGTGCGTGCAACGGTGCCACCATCACGGAATGGAAGCCCGGGGGGACATGGAAGTCGGTCAGCTGCGGATCACCGAGCACATCCCTGTATTCCTCCGCGCTGATGACGAAGGTTCTGCCGTGCTGGAAGCTGCGCAGGAACGGATTGTCCGGGAACGGCGGGATGAGATTGCCGTGCTGGGTGCGGGCGGCCCATACCGCGGAGGCCGGCGCCAGGGCCGCATGGTGCAGACGAAGATCCCCGCCGCCCAGGCGCTTCGGGGGTTCCTCGCCGTCGAACACGGACTGCGCAAGGTCGACGGTGGCGAGGTCCCCCAAAGCGGGCACGAGAACGTCCGCGAGATCCTGGGCGGTACGCGCGGTGTCCAAAGAGCATCCGACACGTTCGGCCACCTCACGTGTGAGATCGAGATGTCGGCGGGCACGAACATGGTCGGTTTCGTCAAGGTACAGGGCCGCCACCCCCGTTGGGCGTCCCTGGGCGTTCTCCAAACGGAAGGCAGACAGTGACAGTGCCCGTCGCCTCCCCGGATCGAGCCGCCAGCTCACTTGCTGGTTGATACGGGCCGCCGGGACGCCCGTCTCCAGCACCTGGCGCAGAACGGTCTGGATGCTCTCGGCGTCCTCCGTGGAGATCACATCGCACAGCCGCGTGCCAGGCCGTATCGCACAGCCGTAGACCGTGCCCGGCGTCCCGCTGGTCTGCATGATGGTCAGGTCCGTGTCGTGAAGAGCGATGGTGATCCGGTCCTGTGTGGAAAGTGCGCGCAGGAGCGCTGTTTCATAAAGGTGATCCGCGACATCGTGAGCGGGCGCGGCTACGACGAGGAAGTCGGCAGGGTCCTCCAGCTTCGCGGTCTGGAAGGTGACCTCGACGGTGTCCCCGTCCTTGCGCCAAAGCCGCACCCGGCCTGAGTCCGGCATCCGTGTCACCCTCTGTAGTTCCTCAGGGACTTCGGCCACCAGTTCAAGCACGGGACGACCGCACACCTCCTCGGAGCCGAACCCCGTGAGGTCCTGCGCTGTCGCGGACCAGCGCATCACAGTGCCCCGGGCGTCAAGTACGGCGGCAGCGAGGCGGTCGAACGTATAAGCCCTGCCGGGGCGGTCGGAGTCGGAGGTGTACTTCATATTGTCGGCGGTCCTTGCCGTGCAGGGATTCTCAGCGATACCCATTTTTCGTCTTTCTTCAGGAGCGTTGGCGATGCGCGGAATCGTCTTTCCGTGCCGGCAGCGACTCAGGAACTCGCGCCTTGTTCCTCGGTGCAGCGCATCACGCTGCGACAGCACTGGCGGGCAGGTCCTGTTCGGCCCAGACGACCTTGCCGTCCGCCGCGGAACGGGATCCCCACCTGCGGGACAGCTGAGCAACGAGGTACAGGCCGCGGCCGCTCTCGTCCAGGTTGCGGGGATGGCGCGGGCGGGGGTGGCCGGTGTGGCTGTCGGAGACTTCACAGGTCAGGAGGTGGTGACGTATGAGCCGTATGCGGCTCGGACCATCGCCGTGACGGACTGCGTTGGTGACCAACTCACTGACGATCAGCTCCATCTTGGTGACCAGATGCTCCAGTCCCCACTCCTTCAGTTGACGGGAGACCAGGTGCCGTGCGGTGGGAACGGCGGCCGGCTCGTTCGGCAGTTCCCAAGAGGCGACCTGCGCCGGTTCGAGTGCGCGGGTGCGGGCAAGGAGCAGGGTCACGTCGTCGGGTGGCGACTGGGGCGGCAGCGTATTGATCACCTGGGAGCACAACTCCTCCAGGGGCGAACCTGGTTGGGCCAAAGTGGCGCCGAGGCGGTTCATACCGACGTCGAGGTCGTGGTCGCGGGATTCGATCAGACCATCCGAGTAGAAGGCGAGCAGGCTGCCCTCGAGCAGCTCCAGCTCCACGGACTCGAACGGCACCAGGCCGAGACCCAGGCCGAGTGGGGCTCCGGCGGGCAGGTCGGGCATGGTGACCCGGCCCGTCGGGTCGATGATCAGCGGCGGCGGGTGGCCTGCCCGCGCCATGATGCACTGGCGGGTGGCTGGGTCGTAGACCGCATACAGACAGGTGGCACCCACCTCTGCCGGGACCGGGTCGGAGATGTCACCGTCTTCGTCGTTCAGCCGCCGGACCGTGTCGTCGAGGCGCGCCAGCAGTTCGTCGGGAGGCAGGTCCAGGTCTGCGAGTGTGCGCACGGCGGTGCGCAGCCGGCCCATGGTGGCCGCGGCGTTGATGCCGTGTCCGACCACATCGCCGACGACGAGGGCGACCCGTGCACCGGACAGCTCGATCACATCGAACCAGTCACCCCCCACTCCGTGGGCCATGTCGGCCGGCACGTAGCGGGAGGCGACCTCGACGGCGGCACCGCCTTGGACGTGGTGGGGGAGGAGGTCGCGCTGCAACGTGAGGGCGGCGGTGCGTTCGCGTGCGTACTGGAGGGCGTTGTCCAGGCAGAGCGCGGCCCGGTTGACAAGTTCCTCAGCAAGGAGGAGGTCTTCCTCCTGGAAGGGCTTCTCCACCTTGGAGCGACCGAACAGTGCCAGCCCCAGTACGGACCGGCGGGCGCGGATGGGCACCACCATCAGGGAGTGGACGCCGCTCTCGCGCATCTTCTGCGTCCGCACCGGGTCGTGCTGGACCCAAGGACCGGAATCGGTGTCCAGCACCGATTCCAGATAAGACGTGCCCGTACGCAGGGCGGTAGCGAACAACGAGGTTGGGAAGGGACGGATTACCTCTTCGCGCGCCCAAGGCAATCTCAGGACGTCTCGGGCGATCGAGGCCAGACCGGCGCGGCGCAGCAGCGGTGGGCGGCCGGGCGTCGTGCCGGCCCGGGGTGAAGGCTCGACGCCGTGCGAGACCGACTCCACCAGATCGACAAGAGCGTGGTCTGCCAGCAGGGGGACAGCGAACTCGGCCAGTTCCTGCCCGGTCTGCATGACGTCGAGGGTGCTGCCGATGCGGGTGCTGGCTTCGCTGAGGATGGCAAGGCGTTCGCGGGCCTGCCTGTTGCCGGTCACGTCCACGGTCATGGAGCACACGCCCAGTGGCGTGCCGTCCGCGTCCTGGAGGCAGAAGAAGGAGGACGAGAACGCTCGTTCGCGGCGCCTGACCGTCGGTGGCCAAGCACGGTATTCGTGAATCATCGTGGTGTCGCACTCCAGTACCTGGCGCATCACCACTTCGAGCGCTTCGGCCTCGAAGGCGGGGAGGAACTCCGTCAAGCGGTGCCCGAACCGTCGATCACGAGGAATGCCGTCGTGGTGCTCCATGTCGTCGTTCACCCAGGTGCAACGTAGCTGCAGGTCATGGACGGCGATGCCGATCGGCGTCCGCGCAAGGAGCGACTCGCGCACCGCTTCGCTCATCGGCCCGGTCGGCAGCGCGCCGGACTCGGTTACCGATACCAGCCACCGCGTACGGCCGCCCTGCCCCCACAGGGGCGAGATCCGCAGAGTCATGTCGAGTGTGCGGCCGTCACGGTGGCGTACCGGAACGGAGCCGCACCAGCCCCCGTGCGCACGAGTTTCCCCGGCAAACGACGCGATCCCGAGGGCATGCTCGGGCGACAGCATCACGTGTGCGCCGGAGCGGCCCACCACCTCGGCAGCCGAGTACCCGACAAGGTGTTGAGCGGCTTGTGTCCACCCCACCACTGTTCCCTGGGCATCAAGCATCGCCATGGCCGCGTCAGGCGTCTCACGCGGGCTTGCGAAATCGAGGAGTGGCATGTGGAGGGTCTTCGGCATCGCGGTTCCATCTCATCTGATCATCAAGGGCCTCGTTGCTGCGCCCACTTCTGATGAAAGCATCAGTCTCGCGAAAAAGTCTAGTAAATCGGTCATATATGATTAAATCGTCAGGCACTCGTGGGGGCCTGGATCCCGGGACGGATGGCGGCGCTTCGTGGGGGCGCTTCGTGGTGCTATGATGAAGTCATCAGAACTGCTGCTGTCATCGCTTGGATGTGCCGATGTCGGCATCCGCTCGATCGCGGAGGTGGGCCTGGGCTCCTTTTGCAGCCACTTCGCACCCGGACGGGATCTGTCCGACGCGGCAGTGGCCGATGCGCTGGAGGAGTACGCCGATGCCCTCGAAGGGCGTCCGTGCAGGCTCGATGATCCCCACCGGAGCGTATAGCCGTTGGCGCCCGGCCCAGCGCATGTGTAGCCGAGTCGCGTCCGGAGATCATGCGGATCCTCCGCCGCGGCGGGCTCGGCCGAATCCCCGCCGCCCGAGGGCCGCCCCCGGTCGGCCGTCAGTCCAGAGCGCGGTCCAGGTCGAATGCAGCGCTGGTCAGAGCGAGGTGGGTGAACGCCTGGGGAAAACTGCCCAGTTGCCCGCTCGTATGACTGATCTCCTCGGCGTACGGGCCAGCATGGTTGGCGTACGCGAGCATCTTCTCGAAGGCGAGTCGCGCTTCGTCAAGGCGGCCGGCGCGGCTGAGCGCCTCGACGTACCCACCTTGTCTCAGCGGCATCGGGTGGGCCCGGCAGAGGTGGCGCCGTAACCGGCGCGAGCGCCTCGAAGCCGCCGCCTCTCCGTCACGTCCCCTCGCGGAACCGTGCGACGTGGCTTTCCACGCCGACGATCGCCGCATCCAGCGCACAGTTGAACATGCTGTCGACCATGTCCTTCGTCGGTTCGGGAGGGCCTTCCCTCTCCGGGTCTGCCGACGCCGAAGAGAGGGTGCTCCACCGTTGCAGTGCTCCGGTCGCTTCGCCGTACAGCAGCCCCGTGAAAACGGCGCACAGTGTGGCGGCAACGCGTGGAATCTCCGGTTCTGGCAGTTTCGCAGCGGTCAGCAGGTCGATGAGTCCCTGCCAGAAGGGATCCTCCGGCTGGATGTAGTCGGGTCGCGCGAACGAATAGGCCATCAGTTTTGGATGCCGGTGCGACAGTTCCCGGAAGTCCACGGCCAGTTCGCGCAGCCGGTCCTGCCAGGGGATGTCTTCCCGCTCCCCGGCGCGGAACTGTGACCCGACTCGTTGGGCCACGCCGCGCAGCACGGCGTCCTTGTTCGGTACATGGTGGTACAGCGACATCGGGTTGGCATCGAGTGCGGCCGCGAGTTTGCGCATGGTGAGCGCCTCAACCCCGTCGGCGTCGATGAGCTGCAGCGCCATGGCGTAGATGCCGTCCTCGGTGAGCGGTACGTCCCTCTTCCTCGTCCCCCGGGGGGCTCTCCGTTGAGGTTCCATACGGCGTATGGTACCACTGAGGCAGTTCCGTACGACGTATGGAAATCCGGAGGACGCTGCACAGCCGGCCTCCTCACATCGTTGACGCCCTTTCCCGGCCCCCTCACGCCTGCCCGCCCCCCCCTCGAAGGAACAAGTCATGACCACCCCGTCTGTGAACGACCTGCGTCCCATCCGGTCCCCGCGCGGAGTTCCGATCCTCGGCAACACGCCACAGATTCCCGACACCAACCCGGCCGCGTACATCGCGGGGCTGTCGCGCCAGTTCCCCGAGGGCATCTTCAGCCTGGACATCGCCGGCCAGGACAACGTGTTCGTCTACGACCCGGACCTGATCACCGAGGTGTGCGACGAGACTCGGTTCGGCAAACCGATCGTCGCGCCGCTGAGCCACGTCCGCGACTACACCGGGGCGGGCCTGTTCACGGCCGCCGACGACGAAGAGGTCTGGGGCATGGCGCACCGGATCCTCATGCCGGCCTTCAGCCAGCGAGCCATGAAGGGCTACTTCGGGCAGATGCTGGAGATCGCCCAGAACCTGGTGGGCAAGTGGGAGCACCGGCAGGGGCAGCCGGTCAACATCACGGACGACTACACCCGACTCACCCTGGACACCATCGCCCTGTCGGGGTTCGGCTACCGGTTCGACTCCTTCGCCAAGGATCGTCTGCACCCGTTCCTCAATGCGCTGCTGGAAGCATTGATCGAGTCGATGCGGCGCACACAGGAGCTGCCGATGATGACGAAGATGCGCAAGGCGGACGACAAGAAGTACCGCGAGAACATCCAGCTGATGCGGGACCTGGTCGAGAGCGTGATCAAGGAGCGCCGCCAGGGGAAGAGCGCGGGCGAGGACGATCTGCTGGGGCTGATGCTCGACGCGGTCGACCCGGAGACCGGCAGGCCGCTGGACGTCGAGAACGTCCGTGACCAGGTGGTGACGTTCCTGATCGCCGGTCACGAGACCACCAGTGGGCTGCTGTCGTTCGCCACGTACTCACTGATGCGCAACCCGCACGTGCTGGCGCAGGCCTACGCCGAGGTCGACCGGATGCTGCCTGGTGACACCGTGCCGGACTACGACACGATCATGAAGCTGGATGTCATCCCTCGCGTTCTGGAGGAGACCCTGCGTCTGTGGGCTCCGATCCCGCAGATCATGAAGGCGCCGCACGAGGACACCGTCATCGGCGACGGCTACCAGTTGAAGAAGGGCACGAAGACGGTCCTGCTGATGGGCCCGCTGCACACCCACCCCAAGGCGTGGGACCGTCCGCTCGAGTTCGACATCGACCGGTGGCTGCCCGAGAACCGGGAGCAGCACCACCCACACGCGTACAAGCCGTTCGGCAACGGCCGCCGTGCTTGCATCGGCCGGCAGTTCGCACTCACCGAGGCGCGCCTGGCGCTGGCGCTGGTGCTGCAGAAGTTCAAGTTCTCCGACACCGGCGACTACAAGATGGACGTCAAGGAGGCGCTGACCCGCAAGCCCGGCGGCTTCGAACTCATCGTCCGTCCCCGGCAGGAGCACGAGCGGGTCACGTTCGGGGCCGTGGACGTGCGGACCGAGGACACGCAGGCACCGACCGCGGTCAGCGGAGTCGGTGTCAGTCTCACGGTCGCCTACGGTTCCAGCCTCGGCAGCAGCGAGGACCTGGCCCGTACGATCGCCGACCGCACTGAGCGCTCCGGCTTCGGCACCACCCTGGTGAGCCTGGACGAGCTGGGCGACAACCTGCCCACCGAGGGCCTGCTCGTCGTCGTCGCCGCCAGCTACAACGGCAAAGCCCCCGACAACGCCCAGCGTTTCGACGACCTGCTCGCCGCCGGGCTGCCCGAGGGTTCGCTGAAGGACGTCCGGTTCGCGCTGCTCGGCACCGGCAACACCCAGTGGGTGGCCACCTACCAGGCCTTCCCCAAGCGCATCGAGGAAGGCCTGCTGGCCGCCGGCGCCACTCCCGTCATCGAGCGCGGCGTCGTCGACGCGGCAGGTGATTTCGACGGCATGGCCACCCGCTGGATGGACACCCTGTGGACCACCCTGGCCGAGGAGTACGCCGCCGACACCTCCCAGGAGAGCGGCCCGCGTTACCAGGTCCAGCTGCTGACCCAGGCGGAAGTGCGCCCGGCGATCATCTCCGATCAGGCGTACCCGCTGACCGTGGTCGCCAACGAGGAACTCGTGGCCGACGCGACCGGCCTGTGGGACTTCAGCATCGAGCCGCCGCGTCCTTCCGCGAAGTCGATCACCGTCGAGCTGCCCGACGGTGTCACCTACGACACCGGCAACCACCTGGCCGTCTTCGCCAAGAACGACCCCGCCCTGGTCTACCGGGCGCTGGCGCGGCTCGACGTCGAGTACGACCAGGTGCTCCGGCTCGACCAGCCCAGCGGCGGCCGCACGCACCTGCCGGTCGGCGTCCCCGTCACCGCCGGCCTGCTGCTCACCGAGTTCCTGGAACTGCAGGACGTGGCCACCCGCGCCCAGGTGAAGGCTCTGGCCGAACACACCCCGTGCCCCTGGACCCGGCCCCAGCTGGAGGCGTACACGGCCGACACCGAGGAGGCCGAGGAGCGGTACCAGAGCGAGATCCTCGGCAAGCGGATCTCGGTGCTGGGCCTGCTGGAGCGCTTCCCGGCGGTCGAGCTGCCGCTGGCGGTGTTCCTGGAGATGATGGGGCCGATCCGTCCGCGCTTCTACTCCATCTCCTCCGCACCGTCGGCCAGCCCGCGCCACGTGCGCCTGACCGTCGGCCTGCTCGAAGGACCCGCCCTGTCCGGCAACGGCCAGTACCGGGGCCTGTGCTCGTCGTACATCGCGGGCCTGAAGCCCGGTGACGTCTTCTACGGCTACGTCCGCGTGCCCTCCCCGACGTTCGCCCCGCCGGCCGACCCCACCACGCCGCTGATCCTCATCGGTCCCGGCACCGGCATCGCGCCGCTGCGCGGCTTCCTGGAGGAGCGGGCCTGGCAGCACGAGAACGGCACGCAGGTGGGCCTGTCCCAGGTCTTCGTCGGCTGCCGCCACCCGGAGCACGACCACTTCTACCGTCAGGAGATGCAGGCCTGGGAGCAGGCCGGCATCGCCCAGGTGCACACCGCCTACTCCGCGGTGACCGGCCACCCGGCCCGCTTCGTCCAGGACGCCATCGCGAACGCGGCGGACACGGTGTGGCAGGCGATCGAGGACGGCGCGTACATCTACGTCTGCGGTGACGGCCGCCGCATGGCGCCCGCCGTCCGCGAGGCCCTCGCGGCCATCCACCGCGAGCACACCGGCAGCGACGACGAGACCGCCCAGCAGTGGCTGGCCCAGCTCGAGGCGGACGAGCGCTACCAGCAGGACGTCTTCGCCTGATCCCGCACTCCGGGAGGCGTGCGGCCCCTCCTGACACCCCGCACGCCTCCCGGTACTCATCCACCCCACTGCCCAAGACCGAGGAACACCATGGACACCATGCTCGCCGGACGCTTCCACGTGGACACGAAGAAGTTCGTCATGGAGGAGGTACCCGTCCCCGAGCCCGGCCCCGGCGAAGTGCTTGTCGAGGTCAAGGCCGCAGGCGTCTGCCTCTCCGACGTCCACCTGCTCGACGGCTCCCTCGCACCGCTGTTCCTGACCTCCGACACGGTCACCGTCGGCCACGAGGTCTCCGGCGTCGTCCACACCCTCGGCCCCGACTTGAGGCGCGGCCTGACGGTCGGGACCCGCGTCACTCTCGAGGCCGGCAAGGCCTGCGGCCTGTGCGAGGGCTGTGTGCGCCGCCGTCCTTGCACCGAGGTCCGTACCGCCGGCATCGACTACGACGGCGGCTGGGCCCAGTACATGGTGACCCCGGAGGAAACCGTCGTCCCCATCCCCGACAACCTTCCGTTCGACCAGGCCGCGATCATCCCCGACGCGGTCTCCACCCCCTATGCCGCCGTCGTCTCCACCGCGGGCGTACGGCCCGCCCAGTCCGTCGGTGTGTGGGGCGTGGGCGGAGTCGGCGCGCACAACGTACGCGTCGCCCGCCTGGTCGGCGCCGCGCCGATCATCGCCGTCGACCCGCTGCCCGGCGCCCGCGAGCGCGCCCTCGCCTTCGGAGCCGACGTGGCGCTCGACCCGGCCGCCCCCGACTTCGCCGAACAGCTCCGTGCGGCCACCGCCGGGAAGGGCCTGGACTTCGCCTTCGACTGCGCCGGCGTACCCGCCGTCCGCGAGCAGGCCGCCTCCGTGCTCGGCCCGGGCGGCCGGCTGATCCTGGTCGGCATCACCCCCAGGCCACTGACCATCACCGAGGGCCTGACCTTCAACTACCTGCAGAAGCAGGTCCGCGGTCACTACGGTGCCACCCCCGAGGGCGTCGTCGAACTGGTGCAGCTGGCCTCCAGCGGCCGCCTCGACCTGGCCCCCTCCATCACGGACCACATCCCGCTCGCGGAAGCCGCCGACGCGGTCAACCGTCTGGAGAACAAGACCGGCGACCCGATCCGTCTCGTCCTGGTCCCCTGACACCTCGGAACAAGTTCCTCAAGACCACCTCTGGGCAGGGGTGAGTGGGCGCCGGTGCCTGAGGGTGCACCGGCGCCCACGGTCGTTCACCCCTCGTTGAGGACGACCCCGCCGGGTTCAGAACCACCCGCGGCGAACGGCCTGCGCACCCGCCTGGAACCGGCTCGTCGCCCCGAGGCGGGCGGTGAGGTCGGTGATCCGCCGACGCCACGTGCGTTCGCTCAGGCCCAGTTGGCGCGCCATTGTCTCGTCCTCCAGTCCGGTGTGGAGCAGGTGGGGCAGAGTGCGGTCGGCCTCGTTGAGGTCAGGACGGGTTTCGGTCTGCCGGGCCTCGATCCCAGGGCGGCTGTGGTGCGCAGGCCGCCGGTGCCCGCGGCCTCGAACGGCCCCGACGGCGACACCGCGCACACCGGTATCCACTCGCTCGACGGCAGCTCCCTGCGGGACGTCACCGCCGGCTCCGACGGCCGCTGCGGCACCGCGTGCACGGCCGGACCCGGCTACGACACGGTGACTGGCCCGGGCTCACCGACAGCGGGTGTCGACGCGGCCCTGGCGGCCATGAAGTAGGAACCATCCAGAGGGAGCGCTGCTTCGCCCCGCCGCTGCGCAGCGGGCGAAGTGATGTCAGACGCCCTCGTTCGTCGGCCTCTCAGCATGGATGCCGAGCCCGGAACGGGCCGAACAGTCGCGGCGTTCCTGGTGCGACGGCCCCGTTGAACCGTCAGTCCAGGTCGGGCAGCGGACGCCGGGTGACCTCGTGTGCGTCGTCCGCGGGGATGCCGAGCATACGCAAGGCCATCTCGGCCATGTCGGAGGCGGCTTCGTCGCCGTCGAGGTCGGGGCGGGCCAGCCGGAGCGCCACGAGGGACATGAGGGCGCCGCCCACGGCGGACAGCGCGGTGGTCGCGCTGGCACAGTCGAAGCGACCCGAGGCGATGCCGATCTCCAGGTCGCGCAGCGCTCGCGGGGCCAGGCCGCGGTCCGAGTGTATGTAGGCCAGACCGCGGTCGCGCAGGATGCGCGTGAGTTCGGGGTGGGAGTCGGCCATCCTGGCGGTGAGCCTGAATCCGGCGGCGACCAGCTCGGCCGGATCGTCGACCCCTTCCACGTGCTCGTCGATGAGCTGTCCGAACTCCTCCATCGCGTCCGTCACCGCGGCGTCGAACAGCTCCGTCTTGGACTCGAAGTGGTTGTAGAAGGAGCCGAAGCCCACGTCCGCGCGCTCGGCGATGGCCTGGATGCTGGCGCTGGTGTCCCCGGTCTCCGCCAGGATCTGTCGCGCCGCCCGGACCAGAGCGTGACGGGTTTCGGCGCGGCGACGCTCAAAGCGGTTCTTGGGCAGGGCTGACGTCGGCATACGGCGAGTGTAACCACCGTAGCGAGGAGTGTGCCATTACTGATGAGATCCTCAATAATTTAGCGCCGTCCTATTGACGATTGACCTCAGCAAAGTTGATGATTTCCTCATTACAGCAGTGTTTCTTGGAGGACACCATGTCCCACACCGCCGTTGACAAAGCAGGTCCGCCGACCCCCCACAATGACCTCCACAGCGAGGCGGGGGCCCTTCGCGGCGAACATCCCGGCCGCTCCCGGAACCCCGTGATGAAGGCGACGGACCTGGCCTGGCTGGAGTTCGAGAAGCCGGACCTGGACCGGGCCGAGGTCTTCGCGCGCGACTTCGGGTTCGCGATCGCCGCCCGCACCGAGGAGGCACTGTGGCTGCGCGGCACCTTTGCCGGACCGCCCTGCATGGTCATCCGCCGTGGGCAGGCGTCCCGCTTCACCGGGCCGGCGTTCCGCGCCGCCGAGCGTAGCGACCTCGGCCGGCTGGCCGTCGCCACCGGAAGCACCGTCCGCAGCATCGACGTACCCGGAGGCGGGCTGTCCGTCAGCATGCTCGATCCCTCCGGCCTTCCGGTCCGGGTCGTGCACTGCGCGGAACCGCTGCCCGCGCTGCCCGAACAGCCGCCGCTGCTGCTCAACACCGGCAGCGAACACCGCCGCACCAACGTCACCCAGCGTCCGCCCCGGGAACCGTCCCGTATCCAGCGCCTGGGCCATGTGGTGCTGGAGACGCGCACGTTCACCCGCACCCTGGACTGGTACCTGGACACCCTCGGGATGATCGTGTCCGACTTCCTGTTCCTCGACGGGCAGCGCCAGCGGGGGCCGACCATGGCGTTCATCCGCTGCGACCAGGGCAGCCTGGCGGTCGACCACCACACATTGGCCCTGCACCTGGGGCCCGGCACCGGGTACGTCCACTCCGCCTACCAGGTCACCGACCTCGACTCGATCGCCGCCGGCGGCGAGTACCTCGCCGAGCGCGGCTACCGGCGCAGCTGGGGCATCGGCCGGCACATCCAGGGCAGCCAGCTCTTCGACTACTGGCGCGACCCCGACCGCTTCATGCTCGAGCACTTCGCCGACGGCGACCTGTTCTCCAGCGACCTCGAACCCGGGTGGGCGCCGATGTCGGCGAGCGGCCTGGCCCAGTGGGGCCCGCCGGTCACCCGCGACTTCCTGGGCGCCGGCCCGTCCCCCGCCAAGCTGCGCGAGGTCATGGCGGCCCTGCGCGGCGACAACGAACTCGACCCCGCACGCCTGCTGGGCCTGATGAAAGCGATGAGCTCATGAGCACCAACGTCCTGCGCACCGCTGGGGGCACCTCCCGCTCGAGCGGAGCCGAGAGTGGGGGAGGCTGGTGGATCGTCCGCGACGAGCACGCCGTCCGCATCCGGACCAAGGCCGTCACCACCGCCGAACTGCTCGCCGACCGGGCCGCGGTCCGCGAAGCCGCCACCTCCACCGACACCGGCACGCCCGTCGTCGACCTGGTCGCGCTGCCTCCGGTCACCACCCCCTGCCGAGTGGTCGCCCAAATGGTCAACTACCGCAGCCACGCCAAGGATTCCGGTTTCACCGGCGACATCCCGCCCACCTTCTTCCGCAAGGCGTCCGGCTCGGTCAGCGGCCCCCATGACACGATCGTCCGACCGGCGCACGTGAAGTTCCTCGACTACGAGGTGGAACTCGGTCTCGTCATGGGCGCGCCCCTGCCGGTGGGCACCGTCGTCGAGGAGCAGGACCTGTCGCACTACGTGGCCGGCCTCGTTCTCACCAACGATGTCAGCGCCCGCGACGTCCAGCTGACCAAGACCCAGTTCTACGAGAGCAAGTCCTACCCCACCTTCACGCCGACGGGCCCCTACCTCACCCTGCTGGAGCCCGAGGACTTCGCCCACCTGCTGAACCTGCGCCTGCGGTTGAACGTCAACGGCACACCGCGCCAGGACCGCACGCTCGCCGACATGATCGTACGGCCCGCCCAGGCACTCACCCTGCTCGCCCGTTTCCAGACCCTCGACCCGGGCGACCTGCTGCTGACCGGCACCCCCGGCGGTACCGCCCTGAAGGCCCCGCCCGCGGCGGTGGCGAAGATCAGTGCGCTGCTGCCGCCCGCGGTCAGGTGGAAGGCGTTCTTCAAGGGCCAGGCCAAGAACCCGCGTTACCTGCGTGCCGGTGACCTCGTCACCGCCACGATCGCCACCCCGGACGGGCGGCTCGACCTCGGTGAGCAGCGAACCGCTGTGGCGGATGCGACGTGAGCGCACAAGTCCGGAGACCGGTGGTGATCATCGGCGCGGGACCGGTCGGTGTCACGGCCGCGCTCTTGCTCGCCCGATACGGAGTGCGAAGTCTGCTCCTCGAACGCCACCGGGACATATACCCGTTGCCGCGCGCCGTCGTCGCGGACGACGAGATCCTCCGGATCCTGCAGAGCGTGGGAATTCACGAGGAATTCGCCGCCGTCTCGCGCCCGGCGCCGGGCCTGCGGCTGCTGGATCCCCGGCGTCGCCTGATCACCGAGTTCCCGCGGTCCCTGCACGGCCACCACGGCTTCGCGCAAACCAACATGTTCGACCAGCCCGAACTGGAACGCCTGCTGCGCGGCGCCTTGGCCCGCCGCCCCGAGTGCGAGCTGTGGAGTGGCGTGGACGCCGTGTCCGTCACACGGCCCTCCGACGGCACGGCTCCGGTGCGGGTGACGTTCCGCCGCGACGGCAGCGGCAAGGAGGAACACCTCTGGGCCGACGCCGTGCTGGGCTGCGACGGCGCGGGCAGCCTCACCCGGGAGGCCATCGGCGCCGTCTGGGAGGACCTGCACTTCGAGGAGAGCTGGCGGGTCATCGACGTGCGCACCACCCTGCGGGTGCGCAGCTGGGACGGTGCCGAGCAGATCTGCTGCGCCACCAGCCCCGCCACCTACATGCGGGTCGGCGAGGACCGCTACCGCTGGGAGTTCCGCCTGGACGACGAGGAGCGCCTGGACGGCCCGCAGGGGCGGGAGCGCCTGCGGGAACTGGTCGCCCCGTGGATGGATCTGCCGTCCGACACGCCGGAGGGTGACGACTTCGAGGTGATCCGGCAGGCGCAGTACACCTTCCGTGCACGCCTCGCCGACCACTGGCGCCAAGGGCGCGTCTTCCTGCTGGGCGACGCCGCCCACCTCACCCCACCCTTCGTCGGGCAGGGCCTGTGCGCGGGCCTGCGCGATGCCTACAACCTCACCTGGAAACTCGCCCGAGTCCTCCGACAGGGCGCACACGACGACCTGCTGGACACCTACGAGCAGGAACGCAAGCCGCACGCACGCCACCTGATCCGGGTCGCGGTCGCCGTCGGCTGGGCCATGACCGGCGGCCAGGACCGCGGTGCGGCGTTCCGCCGGGCCGTCGTGGGCGCGGCCTGCCGCATCCCCGGCGTGACCGCGGCAGTGAGCCGTGACCTCAGCCCCGCCCTGAGCGCCGGCCCACTCGTACGGCGCCGTCCCCGGCTGTCCGGCCGCACCCTGGCCGGAACCTTCTGCCCGCAGCCCTGGGTACGTCGCGACGGCCGGCCGGTCCGTCTCGACGACATCCTCGGAGACTCCTTCGCCGTCCTGACCGCCGTGCCGCCCACAGCGCGTATGACGGCCGTGACCACGGCACTGGGCGCACCCCTGATCCACCTCCACGACCTGGGCGACGGCGGCACTCTGGCCGCCTGGCTGGCAGCCGGCCGGACCGACGCCGTGCTGCTGCGCCCCGACCGTGTCGTGATGGACACCGTCCCCGCCGGCACCGGCGACTTCACGGGCACCGACGCCTGGGCACCCCTGGTGCACACGGGCCGCCGTACGCCTGGGGCCCGGGCCGTTCCCCCGCCGAGGAGCACCACACCATGACCACCCCGCACCCCACGCCGTGCTCCGCCCCCTTCTTCACGCCCGACCCGAAGACGGCCGTCCGCAGCCGCATCGCGGACTTCGCCCGGTGGGCCTCACGTCACCAGGGCGCCGAAGGTGTCGAGCCCGTCGATTACGGGGCTCTGTACCGCTGGTCCGTCGCCGACCTGGAAGGGTTCTGGGAGGCGGTGTGGCAGTACTTCGACATCGACGCGACGACCCCGTACGAGCGGGTACTGGCCGAGGAGACCATGCCCGGCGCCCGCTGGTTCCCCGGCGCCACCCTCAACTACGCCCACCACGCCCTGCGCAACCTGCACCCGGACGCGCCCGCGATCACCGCGCTCGACGAGACCGGAGCCGGCTACGAGATCACGGGCCGGCAGCTGCGCGCCCAGGTCGCCTCGGTCGCCGCCACGCTGCGCGACCTGGGCGTCGGAAAGGGCGACCGGGTGGTGGGCTACCTGCCCAACACCCCCCACGCCGTCGTCGCGTTCCTCGCTACGGCCAGCCTGGGCGCGCTGTGGTCGGTGTGCGGCCAGGACTACGCCCCCGAGGCCGCCGCCGACCGCTTCGCCCAGCTCGGACCCACCGTGCTCATCTCCGCGAACGGCTACCTCTTCAACGGGACCACGCACGATCGCCGTACCGCCTCGCACGAGCTGGCCGCCGCCCTGCCGACGCTGAGGGGCACGGTGCTCGTGGACCACGTGGGCCTCACATGGCCCGCGGAAGGACACGCGGGACTGGTGGTTCCGTGGGAGGAGGCAGCCACCCGTACCGAATACCTCGCCATCACCCCGGTGCCGTTCGACCACCCGCTGTGGGTCGTGTTCTCGTCCGGCACCACCGGTCTGCCCAAAGGCATCGTCCATGGGCACGGTGGCGTCCTGCTCGAACATCTGAAGACCCTCGGTCTCCACAGCGACCTGGGCGTCGGGGACCGGCTGCTGTGGTACACCACCACTCACTGGATGATGTGGAACCTGGTCGTTTCCACCCTGCTGACCGGCGCCACCACCTGCACCTACGACGGCAGCCCCGCTCCGCAGGCACGCCCGGACATCCTGTGGGAGCTGGCGGCCCGCCACAAGGTCACCGTCTTCGGCACCAGCCCCCAATACCTGCTGGCCATGGCCAAGCTGGGCATCCGACCCGGCGCGCACGACCTGTCCGCCATCCGGGTCATCGGTTGCACCGGCTCCGCCCTGCCCGCATCCACCTACCCGTGGGTCCGCGACCACGTGGGCTCGGACATCCAACTGGCCTCCACCAGCGGCGGCACGGACGTCGTCTCCGGCTTCGCCGGAAGCGCGGCCACGACACCCGTCTGGGCGGGGGAGCTGTCCGCCCCCAACCTGGGCGTGGCACTGGCAGCCTATGACACCGAGGGCACCCCGGTACGCGACCAGGTCGGCGAACTCGTCGTCACCCGGCCCATGCCGTCGATGCCGCTGTACTTCTGGAACGACCCCGACGGCAGCCGCTACCGCGACGCCTACTTCGGTGCCTACCCGGGCGTGTGGCGGCACGGCGACTGGATCACCCACACCTCCCACGGCTCGGTCATCGTCCACGGCCGCTCCGACGCCACGCTTAACCGCAACGGCGTGCGGCTGGGCAGCGCCGACATCCACGACATCGTCGAACGCCTGCCCGAGATCAGCGAGGCCCTCGTCATCGGCGCGGAGGAACCCGACGGCGGCTACTGGATGCCGCTCTTCGTGGTCCTCGCCCCCGGCACCGTCCTGGACGATGCCCTGCGGGACCGGATCCGTCACGCGATCCGCACCGGCGCCTCACCCCGCCACGTCCCCGACGAGATCCTCGCCGTACCGGGCCTGCCCCACACGAGAACCGGCAAGAAGCTCGAGGTTCCCGTCAAACGGCTCCTCCAGGGCGCCGCCGCCGAGCAGGTGCTCAACCCCGGAGCCGTCGACAACCCCGCACTGATCGCCTACTTCGCCCGGTTGGGCGCGGAGCGCAGTAAGCGGCCGACAGACCACACATGACGGTCGTGGCGAAGACCCCGCCCCGGCACCACACCGTCCTTACACCTGAAGCAAGAGAGAAACCGTGAGCATCACCGACCGCGAACCGCAGCCCCTCGATGTCCTCGACGACGCAGGGCGAAAGATCCTCTTCACCGAAGCCCGTACGGCGAACACCTTCGGCGAAACAGCCGTCACCGACGACGAACTCGCCGCGATCTGGGAGCTCGCCCGCTGGTCGCCGAGCGCGGCCAACGGTCAGCCTCTGCGGGTGCTCTTCGTACGCACCGCTGGGGGCAAGGAGCGACTGGTACGGCACCTCGACGAGGGCAACAGGGCCAAGACCCTCAGTGCGCCGGCCGTGGCGATCCTCGCCTACGACGTCGACTTCCACGAGCACATGCCGACCGTCTTCCCGGCCCGTGGCGAGATGCTGCGGGCGGCGTTCGCCGGCCAGGCCGAGAAGCGAGAGACCATTGCGGGCTACAACGCGGCCCTGCAGACGGGGGTCTTCCTGCTCGCGGTGCGCGCGGCGGGCCTGGCGGCCGGTCCCATGGCGGGCTTCGACCGGGCCGGCGTGGACGAGGAGTTCTTCGCGGGTACCGGCTGGCGTTCGCATCTGGTGGTCAACATCGGTCACCCCGGCGCCGACCCCTGGTTCCCGAGGCTGCCCCGCGTCCCCGTCGAAGACGCTATCGCCTGGGCGTGACGGTACGGACGCGGCCGCGGCGGTGACAGGCCCTGAACGTCACCGGGGCCCGCGTCCGTGCACCGGGCTCTTGGTCGCGTCCTGGTCGCGCTTCCGAGCCAGGAAGGCGGTCAGCGCAGCGATCAGTCGGCCTGCTGCTCGACGGGCCGCAGCCTGGTGGTCCACTTCTCCTCGATCCGGCCAAAATTCCACACTGCACAGGCCAAGGGGCGCCCGGTGGGGGAGGGGGCTGTCCAGCCCGCTCCCGTCCACCGGGCGCCTCTAGCGCGTTCAAGCTACGGGCGCGGCAGTGTCACCGGTTGCGGTTCGAGTCGCCGTCGTTCCGGTAGGAGCCGTGGTCGTACGACGTGCGGTCGTCCTGGTTCCGGTCGTGGTCGTGCCGGTTCCGGTCGTAGTGGCCGCGGTAGTCCCTGTCGTGCTTCCAGCCGCGGTAGTCGTCGTCCCAGCGGCAGTCGTGACCGTGGCGGTCGTAGCGGTCCCAATGGGTGTAGCGGTCCCCGTCGTTGTGCTGTCGCCCGCGGTAGTCGTCCCGGCAGTACTTGTACTCGTGGTGGTGCCGGTAGGAGACATCGTGGTTCCAGCGGTGGTTGTCGGTCTTGCTACTCACGGCGGAGCGCTGGACATGCTCCGATACAGGAGCGGCCGAGGCGGTGCCACCGGCACCGAGAACGGCTCCACCCGCGACCGCGGCGGAGGCGGCAGCGAGAGCAAAGCGCTTCGTGAGCTTCCTCATGTTTTTCCCTTCAAGTGGGCGCAGTTCGCTCGCAGCGATTGCTGTGCGAGCGATGGAAGCGCCATCGGTAGTCGAGGCCAGCGGCGTGATTCGTCCCCTGCGGGGGCCGCGTCGGTGACCAAAGTCCTCACGCAGGCCGCAGATAAGGCGGAGCTGCGCAATCTTCCACAGATCGTCTGGAAGCAGGGCAATTCGTACCATACGGCGTACGGAAAAGTCGAACGCTGGGGGTCCGTAGTCGTGAACTGCGGTTCGGGGCTGGGCAGTTCGGTGAATGTGACCCAGGTCACAGTGAGACAAGTTGACTCATAGA
>NZ_WWKH01000047.1:0-1256 GCF_009865595.1 Streptomyces sp. SID1328
GGCGTCCCGGCGGACGGGGATGCCGCCACCCCCCAGGGCGGCACCGCACCCCTGCACGGCCCGGCCGGCTCGCCCGCCCGGCCGCAGGCCAAGACCCCCGCCACCACCCGGACGGCGATCATCAACCGGGCCAAGCAGTGGGTCACCGCGCAGGTGCCGTACAGCATGACCAAGTTCTGGTCGGACGGGTACCGCCAGGACTGCTCCGGCTATGTCTCCATGGCCTGGGGGCTGCTCTCCAACGAGTGGACGGGCAGCCTGGCCCGGTTCGCGGTGAAGATCACCAAGGAGGAACTCCAGCCGGGCGACATCCTGCTCTTCCACAACACCGCCGACCCGCAGGGCGGCTCGCACGTCGTGATCTTCGGCGGCTGGACCGACTACACCCGCACCGCCTACACGGCGTACGAGCAGACGTCCCCGCACACCCGCCGCCAGAGCACGCCCTACGCCTACTGGAACAACACCACCAAGTACGTCCCCTACCGCTACAAGGGCGTGGCCGTCGGCGCGGCGGGCGCCGGGCCGACGGCCACCCCGGTGCCCTTCCCCGGCACCGGGTACTTCGGTCCCGGCGCGAACAACAAGTACGTCACCCGGCTCGGCGAGATGCTGGTCGCCCGGGGCGGCGGCCCGTACTACTCGACGGGGCCGGGCCCGGTCTGGGGCGAGGCCGACCGGCGCGCCACCCAGGCGTTCCAGAAGGCCCAGGGCTGGACCGGCTCCGCCGCCGACGGGCTGCCCGGCCCGCGCACCTGGGAGCTGCTGGTCACCGGGGCGGGCAAGGACATCGCCGCCGGCTCGGCCGGCCCCGGCGGCGTCCCGGCCTTCCCCGGCAAGCAGTACTTCACGGCGGGCGCGGTCAACGCCCACGTCACCCAGCTGGGGCGGCAACTGGTGAAGAAGGGATTCGGCCGGTTCTACGCCACCGGACCCGGACCCCGCTGGAGCGAGTCGGACCGGCGTGCCGTCGAAGCCTTCCAGCGCGCCCAGGGCTGGCGCGGCGGAGCGGCGGACGGCTGTCCGGGCCCCGAGACCTGGCGCCGCCTGTTCGGCTGAGGCGCCCGGTCACCTCCGGGTCCCGCGTCCGCGCGCGGCCCGGCATCCCCTGTCATGACGCACCCGGCGCGGAGGCTGGAGGCACCCATGAGCACGACCACATCCCACACGTATGAGCCCGAGGAACACCCGGAGAGCCTGCCGGGCGGGGCGGGGACGGCCGTCCGGCCGCCCCGGCTGATCCGCAACGAGGCGAC